>CAITLX010000295.1 GCA_903893335.1 uncultured delta proteobacterium
GCCGAGCGCGCCCACCAGCCCCGCGACGACGAGCGCGACGCGGCGCGCGGGGGCGCTCTGCCGCAGCAGCACGCGCGACCAGCCCGCCGCCGAGAGGCCCAGCAGGAGGGGCCAGGCGAAATGCCCCGCGTGCGCGAGGGCTCGCGCCCACGCGTGCTCGGTGAGCAGCGGCAGCACGAGACCGGGGTGCGCGTGCGCCTCGAACCCCACGAACGCCGCCACCGCCAGCGTCGCCCATCCGAGCGACCCGAGCACGCCGGGGGGGCTGCGCCGCAGCAGCGGTGCGCCCGAGGTGAGCAGCGCGAGCGCGAGCGCGCCGACCAGCGTGACGCGCCCGAGCGCGAGCGCGAGCGCCCGCAGGTGAGGGCGGTACGCGTCCATCGCCGCGCCGACGGCGCCGTCGAGCGGGATGCCGGCGTACGACGCTCCCAGCGCGAAATGCCCCAGCACGCAGGCCGTGGCGACCACGAGCAGGGTCGCGAGCGCGTGGCGCGGCAGGGTGACAGCGGGGCCGGTCATGGGCGCGATCGACGGTGGAGCGTAGCTTGCGGACCCCTCCCGCGCCGAAATCGTCGTGGGGGGGCGAGCGCGAGCGCAAGGTCGTGCTTAGCCTGCGACAGATGGAGTCATCGACCGGGGCCGCCGTGGGCGCCTTTCCGCCTGCGCCGGCCGCCATCGGCCCCGTGCGCACCGAGCGCCAGGCCCGCGACTGGTCCCTCGTGCTCGACGCGATGCGCATCGGGCACGCCGTGCGCCAGCACGACGCAGGCCTCTTCCTCGTCGTGCAGCCGGGCGACGCGCGCGCCGCCCTCGACGCCATCGCGAGCTACGAGAAGGAGAACCGCGACTGGCCGCCGCGCCGCGCCCGCGAGCGGCTCCCTTTCCGCGCGTCCCCCATCGCCGCGCTCGTGTTCGCTGCGCTGCTCGTGTTCCACGGCACTCTGGGGCGCACCGGCGCGTTCGCCGCGCTCACCGCCCGCGGCGCGTCGGTCAGCCACCTCGTGCTCGCCGGCGAGCCGTGGCGCGCGGTCACGGCGCTCACGCTGCACGCCGACGGCCCGCACGTGCTGGGCAACGTGCTCGCCGGCACGCTCTTCGTCACCGCGCTCGAGCGCCGCCTGGGGCCTGGGCGCGCGGTGTTCTACACGCTCGGCGCCGGCACGCTGGGCAACCTCGCCAACGCGCTCTGGCACCGCGCGGGCCACGCGTCGGTCGGCGCGTCGACGGCGGTGTTCGCGGCGGTGGGCCTGCTCGTCGCCACGCAGCTCACGGCCGACCGGGTCGTCGCCTCGACGGCCAGCCGCCTCGCGCGCACCGCGCCGGTGGTCGGCGGCCTCGCGCTGCTCGGCGTGCTCGGCGCGAGCCCCCACGCCGATCTCCTCGCGCACCTCTTCGGCCTGGTGGCGGGCGTCGTCGTCGGGCTCCCCGTCGCGCGCCTCGACCGGGCGACGGGGCGCGGCGTTCAGGTCGCGTACGGCCTCGCGTCGACGGCGCTCGTCGCGGGGTCGTGGGCGCTGGCGCTGCGCTAGCGCCTGGGTGCGCGCCGCGGCTCGTCGTCAGGCCCCGCTGCTCGGCGGGCACGCGGCCGCGAGCGCGGTGCGCAGCGTCGCGAGGCTCACGGGCTTGGCCGTGTAGCCGTCCATTCCGGCGGCGAGGCAGACCTCGTCGTAGCCCTTCATCGCGTTGGCGGTGAGCGCTACGACGGGCACGTGCCCGCCGCGCTCGCGCTCGCGCGCACGGATGCGGCGCGTCGCCTCGAGGCCGTCGAGCACCGGCATCTCGACGTCCATCAGCACCACGTCGAACGAGCTGACCGCGACGCGCTCGAGCGCCTGCTCGCCGTCGTCGACCTGCGTCGCTTGGTGACCGAGCTTCGACAGCAGCGCGAGGATGATCATGGCGTTGACCGCGTTGTCCTCGGCGACCAGCACGCGCAGCGGGCGCGTGGCGACCTCGATCGCCGAGGGGGGCGGGAGGTCGGCGACGGGAGTCGCCGCGGTCGAGGCCAGCGTTCCGTGCAGCGCCTGGCGCAGCGCCGAGCGCGACACGGGCTTGACGATCTGCGCCGCCTCGCCGAGCGACGCGCGATCGCGCGCCGCCGCGCGCAGCGGGTGCAGCAGCAGCACGATCGGCGCACGCGCGCCGCTCGGGCCTCGCGCCGCGACCCGCGCCAGGAGCTCGGGCGCCGCCGCCGCGCTCGCCTCGTCGATCAGCAGAGCGTCGAGGGGCTCGGTGGTCGCCGCGAGGGCGTCGTCGAGGCTCGCGTACGAGCGCGTGGCGGCGCCGAGCGCGGCGAGCATCGCGTCGACCGAGGCGCGCACCGCGCGGCTCGGGTCGACGACCGAGATCGAGCGCCCCGCGAGCGGCGAGGCCGAAGGGGTGTTCCACGCGGGAGCGGGGAGCGCGGGCAGCGGCAGCGACACGTGGAACGTGGTGCCGCGCCCCGGAACGCTGTCGACGCAGAGCTTGCCCGCCATGAGCTCGACGAGCTCGCGGCAGATGGCGAGGCCGAGCACCTCGCTGCTCGGCGGCTCGGCGGCGTCGTCGTCGCCGAACAGCGAGGGGAGGCGCTCGGGCGCGATGCCGGGCCCCTCGTCCTCGACCGCGAAGCCGATGTCGTCGCCGCCGTTCGGCGAGCGACGAACCGACACCGTGACGTCGGAGCCGGACGCGTGCTCGAGCGCGTTGCCGACGAGGTTGGTCAGCACCTGCCGCACCCGGCCCGCGTCGCCGACGACGACGTCGGGGACGTCGGAGGCGATGGCGGCGACGAGCTCGACGCTGCGGCGACGCGCGCTCGGCGCCAGCGCGCGCAGCGTCTCGACCACGAGCTCGGCGATCTGGATGGGGCCTCGGTCGAGCTCGACGTGTCGCGCCTCGATCTTCGACAGATCGAGGATGCCGTCGACGATCGCGAGCAGGGCCTCGGCCGAGCGGCGGACGGTGGCGAGCAGCTCGCGCTGCGGCGCCGCGAGCTCGCTCTCGAGCACGAGCTCGATGCCGCCGAGCACGCCGTGCATGGGCGTTCGCAGCTCGTGGCTCATGCTGGCGAGGAAGCGCGACTTGGCGCGAGACGCCTCGAGCGCGGCCTCGCGCGCGCGCACCAGCTCGTCCTCGGCCCGCTTGCTCGCGGTGAGATCGTGCAGCGAGCCGACCGCGCCTCCGTCGGGCGAGGCGGCGACCGACATCTCCGTCCACACGACCTCGCCGGTCGCCGACGCGAACCGGATGTCGGCTCGCACCGGCGCGGCGCCCGTGGCGGCGACCGAGCCGAGCAGCGCCGCGCACCGCTCGCGGTCGTCCGGCGCGGCGAACGCGGCGACCGGCTGGCCGAGCGCCTGCTCGACGCCGAAGCCGAGCCGCTCGGTGAACGCGGCGTTGAGGAAGACGAGCCGTCCGGCGTCGTCGATCTCGAACACGATCTCGTGCAGGTGCTCGACGCGGCGCCGGGCGGCCCTCTCGGCGCGCGCGAGCGCCTCGGCCATCTCCCGCTCGACGCTGCTGCCGTCGCCGGGAGGCGCGGCGGCGAGCGTATCCGGCGTCGGCGCGGGCGGTTGGGAGCGCATGATCTCGTGAGAGGCTAACGCCGATCGACTCCGCCGAGCCAGCCCCGCGGGCGCAGGCCTCGCGGACGTGCTGCGCGGCGCAGCCCCGTCAGGCGCTCGCCTGGGTGCTCAGGTGAACTGGACGACAGCCTTCGCGCTCAGACGAGCCAGGCGATCGCCAGGCCGTTCAGACCAGCCAGGCGATCGCCGCGAAGATGCCGACCCAGGCCAGGGTGCCGAGCGCGCTCGCGACGAGGATGCCCGTGGCTCCGCTGAGCCCGCCAGACCTCGAGCCGAGCCCGTCCGGGGGAGTCAGCTCCGCGACGAACGCTTCGGACTCGGTGTCCGTCTCCGCGAGCAGCGCCGTGCCGTCCGTGCGACGCCGCAGGAACGTGCCCGATTCGGGCCCCTCGAGCTGAGCGGGCTCGCGGTCGAATTCGTACGAGATCTCGTCGTCGCAGGTCAGCTCGTCGACGAGAAGGGCGAGGTTCGATCGCGGCATGGCTTCGAGTCTCAGCGTCGCGCTGGGGGATTCGGCGCGAACGGGTGGGCCAGAGCACGACTCGGACCAAAGGCTCATATGTGCCAAGTAGCTGATATTGCTCGTGTGTGCGCTCGGGCGTGGCCAGCTCCGCGGGGCTGGTGTATTGAAACGAGACGGCGTCATGGCGGGGATTGAATCAGCGCGAGACATCCGACGGGGCAGCGAGGCTCCGCCGCGCCCCGGTGACGTGCCGGTGGCGGGGGCGATCGCCGGCATCGTCGACGACGATCCGGTCGCGCGGCAGATCTTGTCGGCGTGGGCGGCGTCGCGTGGCTGGTCGGTGCGCGAGTTCGCGACCGCGCGCGAGGCGCTCGCGGGAGCGGGCGCGTGCGACGTGGTGTGCCTCGATCTCGGCCTCGGCGACATGCACGGGCTCGACGTGCTCAAGCACCTGCGCGCTGCGGACGCCGACGCGACCGTGGTCGTGGTGACGGCCGACCGCGAGGTCGAGACCGCCGTGAAGGCGATGCGCAGCGGCGCGTACGACTACCTGACCAAGCCGCTCGACCGGCAGCGCACGCTCACCGTGCTCGACCGCGCGCTCGAGCGCCGGCAGCTGCTGTCGCGCGTGCGCGCCGCCGCCGCGGGCGACGCGGGCACCCACGCGCTGGCCGGCATGGTCGGCGAGAGCCCGCCGATGGGCGAGCTCGTGCGCCAGGTCCGCAACGTCATCGAGAGCGACGTCTCGGTGTGCGTCTTCGGCGAGAGCGGCACCGGCAAGGAGATCGTCGCGCGCGCCATCCACCTGCACGGGCGCAGGCGCCAGGCCCCCTTCGTGCCCGTCAACTGCGCGGCGATCCCGCAGTCGCTCCACGAGTCCGAGCTGTTCGGCCACGAGCGCGGAGCCTTCACGGGCGCCGTCGCCACGCACCGCGGGCGCTTCGAGCAGGCCCACGGCGGCACGCTCTTCCTCGACGAGGTCGGGGAGATGAGCACGATGACCCAGGCGAGCCTGCTGCGCGCGCTGCAGGAGCGCACCATCCGTCGCGTCGGCGGCACCTCCGACATCGCGGTCAACGTGCGGGTCGTCTGCGCCACGCACCGCGATCTCGAGCACGAGGTGAAGGTCGGCCGCTTCCGCGAGGACCTCTACTTCCGCCTCGTCGTCTACCCCATCGTCGTGCCGCCGCTGCGCGACCGCCCGGGCGACGTGCCGCTGCTGGTCGCGCACATGCTCCGCTCGTTCGCGGCCGACGTGCGCCGCCCGGTCACCCGCGTGAGCCCAGCCGCGCTCGACGCGCTCTCGCAGTACCCGTGGCCCGGCAACGTGCGCGAGCTGCAGAACGCCGTGCACCGGGCGATGCTCGCGTGCGGCGGCGACGAGATCGAGCTGGCGCAC
>CAITLX010000296.1 GCA_903893335.1 uncultured delta proteobacterium
GCCCATGCCGCCGTCGCCGACGACCGGGCCTTCGTGCAGTGCCGCGAGCAGCGGGCGATCGGGGCCGCGAGGAGACATGGGGCGCGCAGGGTAGCACCGTGGCGGCCGCCGCACGCTCCGCCCGAAGCGCCACCCACGCGCGCGCTTTTTGCCGCGATTTCGCGCGCCACGCCGCTGGCCCCGCGCTTGCGAACGCCGTCGGGGCTCGCGCCGAATCCACGCCCGAGGAGGCTCCCATGTCCCTGCGTCCGACCCACCCCGCCCTGCTCCTGCTCTTCGCGCTCCCCGCGTGCGGCACAGCCACCGCCGACGACGACACGCGCGAGGCCGACGCCGGCCCGCTCGTGGCCGTCCCCGCGCAGACCGAGGTCGCCCACGTCCCCGCCCGGGCGCGCGACGTCTACACCCGCCCCTCTGCCGTCCGTGCGATGGTGGCCCGCACCCCGGCCTCGGAGCCCTGACTTGCATTCGCCGCCCGGGGGCGCTAGTTACTCGCCCCCCTCCGTATCCACCGGAGCCGTCGAAGGAAGGTCTGTCATGAAGGAAGGCATTCACCCCGAGTACCCCGCGGCGCGCGTCACCTGCGCGTGCGGCAACGTCTTCGTCACCCGCTCGACCCGCGGCGACCTGGCGATCGACGTCTGCTCGGCTTGCCACCCCTTCTACACGGGCAAGCAGAAGCTGATGGACACGCAGGGTCGCGTCGACCGCTTCCGCCGCAAGTACGGGACGCCGGCCGTCAAGGCCTGAGATGTCCCTGCCGCGAGCGCCAGCCCGCGCCAGCTTCGCCCCTCGGCGCGCTGGCCGGGCGCGCCTCGCGCGCTAGATTCCGCGCACGATGCCCGAAGCGCGACCCTACATCGGCGGCCAGGCCGTCCTCGAGGGCGTCATGATGCGCTCGCCGCACTCGCTCGCCGTCGCGGTGCGTCGGCGCTCGGGTCGCGTCGAGGTGCGCGAGCGCCCTGTGCGCCAGACGCGCACGGGCCCCGCAAGCTGGCCGCTCTTGCGCGGCATGCTCTCGCTGGTCGAGGCGCTCAAGCTCGGCACCGAGGCGCTGCGCTGGTCGTCCGAGCGCTACGAGGCCGACCACGACGACGAGGCCACCAGCGACGCGGCCTCGCCCCCTGCGTCGCCGCCTGCATCGCCCCCCGGCGTGCTCACGCTCGCGCTGCTCGTGGTCGCCATGCTCGTCGCGTCCGGCCCCGACGACGCAGCGGCCGCCGCCGCCTCGCCCCCCGGGGGCGAGCCGCCTCCCGCCCCGCGCCCCCCCGACCCCGGCCCGCGCGCCGCGCCCGACGAGTCGGCCGCGCGCCGCGTGCTCTCGGTGCTGACCATCGTGCTGCCGCTCGGCCTCTTCATCGTGCTGCCGCAGGCGCTCGCCGCCGCGACGAGCCGCTTCGCGCACCTCGACCTCGACGTGCGCTCGGTCCCCTTCCAGGCGATGACGGGCGTGTTCAAGCTCGCCGTGGTCGTCGGCTACCTGCTGCTCATCCGGCGCGTCCCCGAGATCCGCCGCGTGTTCCAGTTCCACGGCGCCGAGCACAAGACGATCAGCACCTACGAGGCGCTCGAGCCGCTCGACCTCGCGCACGCCCGCGGCAAGACCACGCTGCACCCGCGCTGCGGCACCACGTTCCTCGTCATGGTGGCGCTCGTCTCCATCATCGTCTTCTCGGCCATCGGGCCGCTCCTGCCCCACCTCGGGGTCGGCAAGCTCGCCGAGAACGCGATGTTCCTCGCGCTCAAGCTGCCGTTCCTCCCCGTCATCGCCGCGTTCACCTTCGAGCTGCAGCGCTTCTCGGCGCGCTACTGCACCACCGGCCCGCTGCGCGCGCTGCTCTGGCCGGGCTTCGTCGTGCAGCGCATCACGACGATCGAGCCCGACGACGCCCAGCTCGAGATCGCGCTCGCCTCGCTGCGCGTCACGCTCTGGCGCGAGGCCGACCCCAAGGCGGCGCCCTCGACGACGACCGACGCCACCTTCGACGACTACGCGGCGCTCGCGGCCTCGGCCGGGTTCGAGGGTCGAGCCGCTTTCGGGTAAGGTCCAGCGAGCGCGCCCGCGCGCGCCGCCCCGCTCCCCGCATGCTGCCCACCGCCAAGCTCGAGACCCTCGCGCGCCGCTACCGCGAGCTCGACGACCTGCTCTGCTCGCCCGAGGTGCTCGGCGACCGCACGCTGCTCTCGAAGCTCAACAAGGAGCGCTCCGACGTCGAGCCGGTCGTGCGCACCTTCCAGGCGTGGCGCGAGATCGACCGGCGCATCCGCGAGGATCGCGAGGCGCTCGCCGACCCCGATCTCCGCGCGATGGTCGAGGAGGAGCTGCCGGGGCTGGAGGCCGACGCCGCCCGCCTCGAGGGTGAGCTCAAGCTGCTGCTCTTGCCCTCGGACCCGCACGACACGCGCAACACCGTGCTCGAGATCCGCAGCGGCGAGGGGGGCGAGGAGGCCGCCCTCTTCGCGGCCGATCTCTTTCGCATGTACGTGCGCTACGCCGAGACGCGCCGCTGGAAGATCGAGATCCTCTCGCTGAGCGAGGCCGCAGCCGGCGGCTACAAGGAGGCGATCGCGCTCGTCACGGGCACCGACGTCTACGCGCGGCTGCGCTTCGAGGGAGGCGTGCACCGCGTGCAACGCGTACCGACGACCGAGGCGCAGGGGCGCATCCACACCTCGACCGCGACCGTCGCCGTGCTGCCCGAGGCCGAGGAGGTCGAGGTGCACGTCGACGACAAGGACCTGCGCTTCGACATCGCCGCATCGGGCGGCCCCGGCGGCCAGGGCGTGAACACGACCAACAGCGCCGTGCAGATCACGCACCTGCCGACGGGCATGATCGTGAAATGCCAGGACGAGCGCTCGCAGCTCAAGAACAAGGCGAAGGCGCTGAAGATCCTCCGCGCGCGGCTGCTCGATCGCGAGCGCGAGAAGCAGGAGGCCGCCGTCGTCGCCGAGCGGCGCAGCATGGTCGGCTCGGGCGAGCGCTCGCAGAAGATCCGCACCTACAATTTTCCGCAGAACCGCGTCACCGACCACCGCATCGGCCTCACGCTGTACAAGCTCGACCGCGTCATCGAGGGCAACCTCGACGAGCTCGTCGAGCCGCTGCGCACGCACCGGCAGGCGGCGCTGCTCTACAGCGGCGGGCTCGCCGACGCTCCGCCGGCTGCGCGCGACGGCGGCGAGGACTCGTGAAGCCCACCCCCGAGGGCCTGCTCTGCGCGCTGGTGCTCGCGCCGACCACCTACTCGCGCAACAAGTTCTTCACGCTGTTCGAGCACCCGCGTCGCGCCCGTGCGCGCGCGCGCGCGCGCCAGCTTCGCACCCTCGTCGCCCACCTCGCCTCGCGCTCCGACCGACCCGTCGACGTGCGCGTCGACGAGCTGCCCGGGGGCGCCGTGACGCTCGCGTACCGGCTGCCGTCGGTCGGCCTGACGCGCACCGCGCGGCTCGAGGCGCTCGAGGCCTCGGTCGTGCGCTGGGCGCTGCACCGCGCGAGCGCGCCGGGCTTCGAGCAGCTCGCGCCGGGCGATCGCGCGCGGGTCGAGGCGGCGCTCGCCGGCCTCGGCCTCGAGCGCCCCTCGCTCGACGACCCGATCGCCTCGTGACCCCCCCGAGACCAGGAGCCACGCCCATGTGCCTTTTCTGCAAGATCGCGTCGCGCGAGGTGCCCGCGAAGATCCTCTTCGAGGACGACGACGTGCTCGCGTTCGCCGACATCCACCCCGCCGCGCCGACGCACGTGCTCGCCATCCCCAAGCGCCACCTCGCCTCGCTCGACGACGCCGAGCCCGGCGACGCGCTGCTGCTCGGTCGCGTGCTGCTCGCGGCGCAGCGCGCGGCGCGCGAGGCCGGCCTCGCGGCGAGCGGCTACCGCGTGGTGCTCAACACCGGGCGCGACGCGGGCCAGAGCGTCGCGCACCTGCACGCGCACGCGCTCGGCGGCCGCGCGATGGCCTGGCCGCCGGGCTGAGCCGACGCGCGCTCGTCGCGCGCCGAGGTCGTCAGCGGCAGTAGTGCTCGCCCACCGTGCGCAGCCACTGACCGGCGTCCTGGTTCTTCGGGTAGTCGCAGAACGCCCCCGGCCCGCCGAGCGCCGCCGACGCGCACCAGACGCCCGCCGTGAACGGCGCGCACGCCTCGCCCGACGAGTAGAGCGCGTCGCTGCACGCCTTCTTCTGCGAGGTCGCGCACTGCCCGCACACCGCGTCGGAGCACTCGACCGCGCACGTCAGCTCGTGGTTGCAGCTCGCCGTGAGGTAGGGCGCGAGGCAGCGCGCGTACGCGTCGTTGCCCGTGAACTGCAGCAGGCACGACTGGCACGCCGCGTTCTGCACGAGCAGCTTCTGCAGCGCGACGAAGCAGGGCTGCCCCGGGTCCGGCCCCTTGCAGGCGACGGCGATCGCGTCGAGCTCGACCGCGGTGCAGGACGTCGAGGGCGCGGGGGGCAGCACGAGCGCCGACGGGCTGCAGCCGGCGTACGGCGCGGGGCAGGTCGAGCCCGAGTCGCACGCGAACGCCGTGCACGACGAGCCCGCCGCGCAGCCGGTGCACACCGAGCCGAACGCGCCGCACGCGCCGACGGTCGTCCCGGGCTGGCAGGTGCCCGCGCCGTCGCAGCAGCCCGCGCAGGTGTCGGCCCCGCAGTGCGCGCCCGCGTAGCAGTAGCCCGACGCGGCGCACGCCTGCCCCGACGCGGCGCAGTCGTGGCACCCCTGGCCGCCGGCGCCGCAGACGAGGTCGGTGCGCCCCGACTGGCACACGCCCCGCGCGTCGCAGCATCCCGCGGGGCACGTCGAGGCGCTGCACGGCGGCACGTAGGTGCAGTAGCCGCCGATGGCGTCGCACGCGGCGCCCGACGCCGTGCAGGCCACGCACGCCGCGCCGCCCGCGCCGCACGCGGAGGGCGCATCGCCCGCGACGCAGGTGCCCGAGGCGTCGCAGCACCCGCCGCAGGTCGCGGGTCCGCAGGTCGGCGGCGCCCCCTGGCACGACCCGGACACGCAGCCGAGCGCGCCGCACGAGACGCAGGCCGCGGCGCCCGCGCCGCACGCGTCGACCTGCGTGCCGTCGCGGCACAACCCCTGCGCGTCGCAGCACCCGCTGCACGTGGACGCGTCGCACACCGGGGCCACGCCGCGACACGCACCCGAGACGCAGTCGAAGCCGAGCGCCGCGCACGGCAGGCACGCGACGCCGCCGAGCCCACACGCGTTGGGCGCGTCGCCCGCGAGGCAGGTGCCCGCGGCGTCGCAGCAGCCCGCGCAGCCGACGCAGGGGGGCCGGGTGTCCGGCGCGGCGTCGCCGGGAGAGGCGTCACCCGCCGCGTCGGGGCGCGCGTCGCCGTGGGCGTCCGTCTGCGCGTCGGAGGCGTCGGCGTCGGCGCGTGCGTCGAGCGACGCGTCGGCGCCGGCGTCGAGGTCCCCCTCCCCGAACAGCGCGTCTTCCGAGGTGCGCCCGCACGCGGCGAGCCAGGCGGCGAGGGCGAGCAGCGTGACCGCGGCGAGGTTGCGCACCATGCGCGCGATCGTACGCGCGCCTAGCCGACGGCGTCGAGGGCGCGGCCGAGCCGCGCAGCGAACGCCTCTTCGCCGGGCTCGACGGCGGGCTCGACGGTGAGCGCGGTGGGGTGCGGTCGCGCGCGGGGCGCATCGGTGCGCGATACACGCAACGTCGCATCGTCGAGCGTGCCGAAGCGCCCGCCGGCGCCGTCGAGCAGCGCGATGAGGTCGGGCCCGACCGCGCGACGCGGCGCGACGTGCACCGTGAGCGGTCGCCCGCCGCGGAGCGTCCCTGTGAGACCGGCGACGAGGTGGTCGGCCGGATCGAGCCAGGGGCTCGGCGCCCCCGCGGCGCCGGCTGCGAGCCACTCGGCGACCGAGAGCGCGAGCGGCGCGTCGGCGGCGAGGCCGAGCGTGAAGCCGGAGGGGGCGAGCCACGCCTCGAGGTCGGCGAGCGTCATCGCGCCGGGCGCGCGCACGAGGCCCGAGCGCTCGTCGAGCAGAGGCTCGGTGGCCGGAGCAGGCGCCGCGGGCGCGGGGGACGCGGGCTCGCGGGGCGGAACGAGGTTGCCGGGGTTGAGGATGCCCGCCGGATCGCAGGCCGAGAGCAGCGCGCGCACCACCTCGAGGCTCGCGCCGTGCTCGGCGCGCATGCGCGGCGCCTTGCTGCGACCGACGCCGTGGTGGTGCGAGATCGTGCCGCCCGCGGCGATGACGGCGTCGAGCGCGGTGCGCCACGCCGCGTCGTAGAGCGTGCGGCACGCGTCGTCGTCGGCCGCCGCGCCCGCGAACGTGAAGTAGATGCTGCAGCCGTCGGGGTACGCGTGCGACAGGTGCGCCATGACGAAGACGTGGGGCGCGAGCGCGCGGCGCACCCCCTCGTAGAGATCGCGCAGGCGCGACCAGGGCGCGGCGACCTCCATCGTGTCGGTGAACGCCCCCATGCGGAACATGGGCGCCTGGCGGTAGCTGACGCCGTAGCGGTGCGCGAGCCAGCGCCGCGCCGGCCCCTCGCCGAGCGCGCGCCCGCCGATCGAGCCCGCCAGCGCGCTCGCGCGCGCGACGTCGGCGGCCGTCTCGTCCGCCGTGCCCTCGAAGACGAGCACGAGCATCGCGCCGCCGAAGACGCGATCGCCGACGTGCGTGACGAGCCCGTTGAGCAGACGCGGCGCGCGGAGCATCGCGCGCAGGGCGATGGCGCCCGCGCCCGGCGTCGACGCGTGCGCCTTCGGCTTGGCCGGCGCGCGCGTGCTCTTGACCTTGCCCTGGTTGGCGAGGAACGAGTCGAACGGGTCGTAGAGGCGCGAGACGGCCGGGCGCAGCCCCGCCTGGAACATCGCGCGCATGGCCTCCCACCCGGCCTCGGTGGTCGGGAACGAGAAGGCCGCGAAGCCGCGCGCCGCGGGCGCGGGGTGCAGCCGCAGCTTGGCCGAGGTGACGACGCCCATCGTGCCCTCGCTGCCGACGACGAGCGACGCGAGGTCGAGCCCCGCGGTGCGGCGGTGCAGCGTGACGACCTCGCCGTCGCCGAGCACGACCTCGAGCGAGGCGATCATGTCCTCGATCTTGCCGTAGAGGCCGCTGCACTGGCCGGCGCTGCGCGCCGCGACCCAGCCGCCGACGGTGGAGCAGAGGATGCTCGACGGGAAGTGACCCAGGGTGAAGCCGCGGCGCGCGAGCTCCTCCTCGAGCGTGATGCCGAGCGCCCCGGCCTCGACGTCGAGGCTCGGCGCGCTCGGGTCGAACGCGCGCCAGCGCGACATCTTCTTGAGGTCGACGACGACGGTGCGCGCGTCGGGCGCGACGCCGGCGCAGACGCCCGAGCCGGCGCCGAAGGGCACGAGCGGCACCCCCTCGCTCGCCGCCCAGCGCACGAGCGCGGCGACGTCGGCGGTCGAGGTCGGCCACGCGACGGCGACCGGGCGCGGCCAGCGCGCGAAGCTGCCGTCGCGCACGTCGAGGTGCTGGCGCGGCCAGAGGTCGCGCGCGTACGCGAGGCGATCGACGTCGAGGGTGCTGACGCTGAGCGCGGGGAGCGCGCGGCCGAGGCTCGCGACCGGGTCCATGCGCTCCCGCTCGTAGCACGCGCGCCGGCGGGCCGCGCGTCAGACCTTCTCGGCGAGGACGATGAGCCGCGGCGACTCGGCGCCGAAGAAGACGCCCGGCGTCGCGGGGTGGCCGCTGACCTCGATGACCTTGAAGCCGGCGTCGCGCAGCAGCTGCCCGAGCTCGTGCAGGCCGTAGAGGCGGATCGAGTAGTCGACCTCGCGCGTGCGGCCGTCGTCGAGCATCACCGTGCGCTTGACGCGCAGGCGGCTGGAGAAGAAGTCGACGACCGTGTCGTCGATGCAGACGCAGCCCTCGCCCTCGAACCAGACCAGCGTCGGCTGGCGCGGCGCGACGAAGTCGCGGTTGACGACGTCGAGCAGCAGCATGCCGCCCCTGCGCAGCGAGCGGTGGATGCGCTGCGCGACGGCGAGGTTCCGGTCGTCCTCGAAGTAGCCGAAGCTCGTCGACCAGCAGTAGACGCCGTCGAACATGTCCTCGAAGCCCATCTCCCGCATGTCGCCTTGCAGGAAGTTGAGCCGCTGGCCGCGCGACTGCGCCTCGTCGGCGGCCTGCGCGAGCATGGCCACCGAGAGGTCGAGGCCGACCATGCTGTAGCCGCGGCTCGCGAGCTCGATGGCGTGGCGCCCGGTGCCGCACGCGAGGTCGAGCACGACGCCGCCGGGCTCGATGCCCAGGCTCTCGGCGATGAACGTCGCCTCGCGTCGGATCTGCGGGTCGCTGACCTTGCCCATGGTGCGGGCGAAGTCGTCCTGGAAGACCTCGTCCCACCAGGGCTTCGCGCGGCGGCGCGCGACCGGCTCGTTCGAGGCGCGCGGGCGGGCGGCTGGCGGCGCCGGGGGCGGCACGGCCGGCGCCGCGAGCGGGACCGAC
>CAITLX010000297.1 GCA_903893335.1 uncultured delta proteobacterium
CCAGGCGCCGACGGCGGCCGCGACGCGAGCGTCGTCGGCCAGGCCGCGCTCGAGCGCCACGAGGCCAGCGCGCGCGAGGCCCACGGCTCCCGCGAGCGCGATCACGTCGCCCGGCTTCGCGCCGTCGCGGCAGAGGGGGCGCTCGGCCTCGCCGAGCAGCGTCGTCGTGATCGAGAGCTCGCCCCCGCGGGCGAGGTTGCCCCCGACGACGGCGGTTCCGAGCGCGCGGGCGGCCTCGTTCTGCCCCGCGGCGAGCGCGTCGAGGGCGTCGTCGCCGAGGTCGGCGGGCAAGATGAGCGACGAGAGCGCCCCGCGCGGCGTCGCGCCCATCGCCGCGAGGTCGCTCGCCGCGGCCATGAACGAGCGCCATCCGAGGTCGACGAGGGTGAGCCACGCGCGTCGGAAGTGGACGCCCTCGACGGCGGTGTCGACCGTCCACACGAGCGCGCGCCCCGCGTGCGACGCGAGCACGGCGGCGTCGTCACCGATGCCGACCTCGACGCCCGCGGGCGCCGGGGCGAAACGGCGCGCGAGCCGAGCGACCCGCGCGCGCTCGCCGTCCATCTTCAACGACCCGCCCGGCGTGCGCCGTCCATGTTCAGCGACCCGCGGGGGGCTCGCCGTCCACGCTCAGCGGCAGGCTGCCGGCAGCCCGGCGCCCTTCATGGCGCTGGCGATCATGCCGAGCGCGCCCGCCTTGGTCTGCGAGCCCGCCGCGAGCGACTGGCAGAGCACGGCGGCCTGCAGCGCGTACATGTTGTTCGGCGGCGGCATCGAGGCGGCGTTCTGCTGGAGCGCGTTGCAGCAGGCGCGCAGGCCGCCGGGGTCGGCGGGGGCGCCTCCGCCGACGCGCTTCGCGTCGGGAGCCGCGTCGACGGCGGCGTCGGAGCCGGCGTCCTCCTCGACGGCGATGACGACCGGGGCCGAGGCCGTCGGCGCGGCGGTCGCTGCCGGGGCGGGGGGCGGGGGCGGGTCCTCGTCCTTCTTCTTGCAGCCGGGGGCGGCGAGGGCGACGGCGAGCGGGAACGCGATGAGCGCGACGAGCGAACGGTGCATGGGGTTCGGGCCTTTCTCGCGCGACGCGCGGGTCAGTGGCAAGCGGCGGGGAGCGATTTCGCGCGGAGCGCGGCCTGGAGCGACGTGAGCGCGGACGAGCGTGAGGTGGTGCTGGCCTGCACCTGCTGCGCGATGACGTCGCAGGTGGCAGCCGCCGTCGTCGTGATCGACTTCTCGGCGGGCGTGGCCTTCGCGGCCTCGGCGTGCAGCGCCGCGCAGCAGGCGCGGATCGAGGCGGCGTCGGCGGTGGCCTGTGACGACACGGGCCTGGGCGTCGGGGCGAGGGGGCGCGCGGCGCTCGCCGCTGCGGAGGCGGTGGGCTCGGGGGCCGCGACCGCGACGACGACCGGCGCCGACGCCGAAGGCGCCGGGGCCGCGGGGGCGTCCTTCTTGCTACAGCCCGAGACGAGCGTCGCGAACGAAACCACGAGCAGAGCGAAGCGCGGGGCGAGATGGTTCAAGGCGTCCTCCAGCGGCAGTCGGAGAGCCCTTGTACCACCCACGCCCGCGCGCTCGCCAGTCGCGGTGCCGGGGGCGTCGCTCAGGACCGGCCCCACAAGGGGGCGGCAGATCAGGAGCAGCCCATCGAGTTGCCGCAGTTGAGGCACTTGTAACAAGCGCCGTTGCGGACGGTGATGTGGCCGCAGCCGTCGCAGACGGGGGCGTCGCCCATCATCTCCTCGAGCTGCGCGTCGAGGGCGCTGCCCGCCGACGACTCGGCGCGCGTCGCGACCTCGGCGAGGCGCGGGGTCGCCGAGAGCTCGGGCTCGAGCGCATCGACGACGCCCGACTCGACGGGCCCCGCCTTCGGCTCGGCCGGCGGCACCTGCGCGAAGTCGTAGCGCTGCAGGTACTCGACGCCGAGCACGCGGAACAGGTAGTCGACGATCGAGGTCGCGAACTTGATGTTCGGGTGCCCCTCGACGATGCCCTGCGGCTCGAAGCGCGTGAAGGTGAACTGCTCGACGAACGTCTCGAGCGGCACGCCGTACTGCAGCCCGACCGACACGGCCATCGCGAAGCAGTTCATCAGCGAGCGGAAGGCGGCGCCCTCCTTGTGCATGTCGATGAAGATCTCGCCGAGCGTGCCGTCGACGTACTCGCCGGTGCGGAGGAAGATCTTGTGCCCGCCGACCTTCGCCTCCTGCGTGAAGCCGGTGCGCTTCTTCGGGAGGCGGACGCGCGTGCCGGTGGGGCGCGTGAGCGGCACGAGCGCGACGGCCTGCGCCGTCTCGATGCGCTCGACGGTGGCGTTGCGCGAGCCCGCGTCGTCGGCCTTCGTCTCCTTCGAGCTCGAGGTCGACAGCGGCTGCGACGCCTTGCAGCCGTCGCGGTAGAGCGCGACCGCCTTGAGCCCGAGGCGCCAGCCCTCCTCGTAGATCTCGCGCACGTCGTCGACGGTGGCCTCGTTGGGGAGGTTGACCGTCTTGGAGATCGCGCCCGAGAGGAACGGCTGCGCGGCGGCCATCATCTTCACGTGCGCCATCGGCGCGAGGAAGCGCTTGCCCGTCTTGCCGCACCGGTTGGCGCAGTCGAACACCGAGTGGTGCTCGGGCTTGAGGTAGGGCGCGCCCTCGATCGTCATGCGGCCCACGATGACGTCGTTGGCCTCGTCGATCTGCTCGCGGGTGAACCCGAGGTAGGTGAGCAGCGAGAAGCCCGGCCGGCGCCCCTGCGCCTCGGGCACCCCGAGGCGGGCGTAGGTCTCCTCGCCGAGGATCCAGGGCCCGAACGCGAGGTCGAGCTCGAACGAGCCCGGCAGCGCCGTCTCGATCTTCGCCAGATCGTCGTCCGCGAGGCCGCGCGCCTTGAGCGACGCGCGGTTGACGTGCGGGCCGGCGAGCAGCGTGTTGGTGCCCGAGACGTACGCGACGATCTCCTGCACCTCGGCGGCGGAGTAGCCGAGCCGCGACAGCGCGTTCGGCACCGACTGGTTGACGATCTTGAAGTAGCCGCCGCCGGCGAGCTTCTTGAACTTCACGAGCGCGAAGTCGGGCTCGATGCCCGTCGTGTCGCAGTCCATGAGCAGACCGATGGTGCCGGTCGGCGCGAGCACCGTCGACTGCGCGTTGCGGTAGCCGTGCTCCTGGCCGAGGCGGACGGCGTCGTCCCAGTCCTCGCAGGCGGCGCGCCAGAGATCGCTCGGGCAGCGCTCGCGGTCGATGGCGTACGCGTGGTCGCGGTGCATGCGCATGACGCGCAGCATCGGCTCGCGGTTCTTCGCGAAGCCCTCGAAGGTGCCCTTGGACGCGGCCATCTCGGCCGAGACGCGGTAAGCCTGACCGCACATGATCGCGGTCAGCGCGCTCGCGATGGAGCGCCCCTCGTCGGAGTCGTACGCGATGCCTTGCAGCATCAGCAGCGTGCCGAGGTTGGCGTAGCCGAGGCCGAGCGGGCGGTAGTCGTGCGAGTTCTGGGCGATGCCCGCGGTCGGGTACGACGAGAAGTCGACGAGGATGTCCTGCGCCATGAAGAAGACGCGCACGGCGTGGCGGTAGCCCGCGACGTCGAACGAGCCGTCCTCGCGCAGGAACTTCGTGAGGTTGAGCGACGACAGGTTGCACGCCGAGTCGTCGAGGAACATGTACTCCGAGCACGGGTTGGACGCGTTGATGCGGCCGGTGTTCGGGCAGGTGTGCCAGCGGTTGATCGTGGAGTCGTACTGCACGCCCGGGTCGGCGCAGCTCCACGCGGCCTCGGCGAGCGTCGTCCAGATGTCCTTGGCCGCGTAGGTGTCGACGACCTCGCCCGTGGTGCGCGCGCGCGTCTGCCACGTGCCGCCGCTCATCGCGGCGCGCATGAAGTCGTCGGTGACGCGGATGGAGTTGTTCGAGTTCTGCCCGCTGATGGTGTGGTAGGCCTCGCCGTTGAAGTCCGACGGGTAGCCCGCCGCGATGAGCGCGAGCGCCTTCTTCTCCTCGCGGACCTTCCACGTGATGAAGTCGACGATCTCGGGGTGGTCCATGTCGAGGCAGACCATCTTGGCGGCGCGGCGCGTGGTGCCGCCCGACTTGGTCGCGCCCGCGGCGCGGTCGAGCACCTCGAGGAAGCTCATGAGGCCCGAGCTGGTGCCGCCGCCCGAGAGCTTCTCCTGCTTGCCGCGCAGCCCGCTGAAGTTCGACCCGGTGCCCGAGCCGTACTTGAAGAGGCGCGCTTCGCTCTTGACGAGATCGTAGATGCTCATCAGGTCGTCGCCGACGGCCTGGATGAAGCACGCCGAGCACTGCGGCTTCTCGTAGGCGTTCGCGGTCTCGACCACGGTGCCGAGCTCGTCGTCGAAGCCCCAGTTGCCGCCCGAGCCGGCGATGCCGTAGCGGTGCCACAGCCCGCAGTTGAACCACACCGGCGAGTTGAACGCGCCGAACTGGTTGACCAGCAGGAACGAGAGCTCGGCCTCGAACGTGTCGGCGTCGCGCTTGGTCGCGAAGTAGCCGCCCATGTTCTCGCCGGCTTCGCGGATGGTGTGCGCGAGGCGGTAGACGACCTGACGAACGCTCGTCTCGCCGAGCTCCTTCTTGCCGTGCAGGCCAGCCTTACGGAAGTACTTCGAGACGACGATGTCGGTGGCGAGCTGCGACCAGCCGGCGGGCACCTCGGCGCCCTCCATCTTGAACACGACCGAGCCGTCGGTGTTGTTGATGACGCTGGTGCGGCGCTCCCACACGACGCCGTCGAGCGGATCGACGCCCGGCGAGGTGAAGCGGCGCTCGATGGCGGTGCCGCGACCGACGGCGCGACGCGCGCCCTTCTTGGCCTTGGCGCCGGCCTTCACGGCCCCGGCTGCCTGCGCGGCCGCGCGGGGACGGGGCGACGGAGCGCGCCCGCCCTTCTTCTCACTCAGCTTACCGCTTTCCACGACCGTCGCCTGCGCCATTGCTCGCCTCCTCGTCCTCGCCGTTCCGAACCCCGAACCGCCCAAAGCACAACCCCCGAACCAACCGATGCTGCGAAGCCCCGAACCCGTCGATGCCGTCAGCCCCGGCCCCATGGGGGACGCCAGCCCCCGACCGCACACCGATGCGAAACTCGACCCCACGCCCCGTGCCAGGCCACGCGTGACGCGCGCTCGCCCGGTCCCCCCCGCCTGTACCGCACCACCCGACTACGCCCGCGCTCTGGCCCTCGCTTGGAGCGAAGGAGCACACCCCCGAAAGAGCCTCGAGAGCGCTGCCCCTCGACCGATGCGCGGGGCCTACCCCAACGACCGGTCCGCAGGGCCTACCCCCTCGACAGATGCGCAGGGAGTCGGCGGGACAGGGGTAAGCTCTTACCCCCACTCTTTGTGGTGCGTCAACGTCGTTCGCACTACCTGTCGTGGAAACTGGCTAAGTGCGCGGATCGCTTTCCGATCCTCTGAACGGGCGGCCCGCTGAACACATGGGGGGCACAGGTCGTCCACAGGTTGCCCCCCAGTTGACCCCCGATCAGCGGGTCGGCGAGGGGCGGCGAGCGGGCACGGTGCGGACGCGTTGCAGGTCGTGCGCGGGGTCGACGACGTCGACGTCGCCCAGCTCGGAGAGGGGCGCCGAGAGGGTGGCGGCGTCGCCGACGACGACGACGATCGCGTGCTCGGCGCGGGCCGTCTCGGCGACGACGTCCGCAACGTGGCGAGGCGTGGCGTCGCGCGCGGCGACGGCGAGCGCCTCGTCGG
>CAITLX010000298.1 GCA_903893335.1 uncultured delta proteobacterium
CGGTGACGACGCTCGCGGCGGTCGCGCGCGCGATCGCGCCCTACGACGGCGCGCGCGTGCACGGCGTGCGGCTCTCGCGCGACGAGGTGTCGGCCGTCTCGCGTCGGTTCGCGTCGCTCGCGCTCGCCGAGCGCTCGCAGCTCGCGGGGATCGACCCGGCGCGCGCCGACGTCGTGCCCGCCGGCGCGGCGCTCGTCGAGGAGCTGCTCGCCTGGGCGGGCGCCGACGAGCTCGTCGTCTCCGATCGCGGCGTGCGCTGGGGCCTCGCGCAGCGCCTGGCGACCTCGTAGCCCGGGCGCCGCGGACGCGAGCGCGCGTGGCGTCTCGTGGGCGAATCGCCGTTTTGTGTTTGACAGATTGGGCCTTGCTGACTAGAGTGCGCCCGCCTGGCGCACTCTGACTTTTTTGGGCGAAACGGACCCTCGCAGCCATGCTGCAGGGTCGAGTCTGCTGGCTTTCACGTCGCCCAACGGAATCAAAGCGCACCGCGCGCGGTTTCATCTCGCAGCCGAGCCCCTGTGGAAAACTCGGAGTAGGCGGCGAGGTGGGTGCGTGTCGCGGGGTGTGAGCGGCAGGGCCAAAGGAGAAGTCATGCAGGCACGTCCGGAAGTAACGTTCAAGGTCGGCGACAAGGCCGTGTACCCCGCGCAAGGGGTGGCCGAGGTCATCAGCATCGAGGAGAAGGACATCGCGGGCTCTCGCCAGCGGTTCTACGTCCTGCGCATCCTCGACACCGACCGCAAGATCATGGTCCCCGTGAGCAACGCCGGGGCAGTAGGCCTGCGCCAGGTCATCTCCGAGGTCGAGATTCGCGAGATCTTCGACATCCTGCGCGAGCGCACCGCGGCTTTCGACAACCAGACGTGGAACCGCCGCTACCGCGGGTTCATGGACAAGATCAAGACGGGCTCGATCTACGACGTCGCCGAGGTGCTCCGCGACCTCTACCGGCTCAAGACCGACAAGCAGCTGTCGTTCGGCGAGCGCCGCATGCTCGACACCGCGCGCACGCTGATCGTCAAGGAGATCGCGATCGCCCGCGCCCAGACCGAAGAGCAGGTCCGGACCGAGATCGAGGCGATCTTCCTCGCGAACTGAGATCGAGACGAGCTTCGTCGCGAACTGACAAACAGAGGCTCGACCGCGCGGGCCAACCGCGCCGGGCGAACGATGGGCGTGAGGCACCTCCGGGGGCCTCGCGCCCGTCTTCGTTTCCGGGCGTTGCCGCGGTCGGTGAAACATGTTCTAGTGCTCTGCTCGCGCGGACGCGCTCGGCGTCGCGCGGTGGGAGCCGACCGATGACCACCCAAGCCGTGCCCGAGGGCAAGTACGTCGATGTCGGCGGTGGACTGCGGGTCCACTACCACGAGGCAGGCGAGGGCCCCGTCGTGCTCTTCCTGCACGGCAGCGGGCCAGGCGCGAGCGGCTGGAGCAACTTCCGCCGCAACTACCCGTACCTCGCCGCGCGTGGGTACCGCTGCCTCGTGCCCGACACGCTCGGCTATGGCTACTCGAGCAAGCCTGACGACCGTGACTACGACCTCTCGATGCTCGTCGGCGTCGTCGCGCGCTTCCTCGACGCGCTCGGCGTCGCGTCGTGCGCGGTCATCGGCAACTCGCACGGCGGCGCGATGTCGATGCTGCTCGCGCTCGAGCACCCGACGCGGGTGAACAAGCTCGTGCTCATGGCGCCCGGCGGCCTCGAGGAGCGCGAGACGTACATGAAGATGGACGGCATCCGCACGATGCTGAAGGTCTTCTTCGGCCCCGACGGCATCACGCGCGAGGGGATGCGCCGCGTGTTCGGGCTGCAAGTGGTCGACGCGAGCCTCATCGGCGACGACGTCATCGAGGAGCGCTACGAGATCGCCAGGCTTCAGCCGAAGCGCGTGCTCTCCACGATGCACGTGCCCAACCTGGCGCCGCGGCTGCCCGAGATCGCCTGCCCGGTGCTCGGCTTCTGGGGCATCGACGATCGCTTCTGCCCGCCGAGCGGAGCGACCACGATCGCGCGCTCGTGCAAGAACGCCCGCGTCGTCTTGCAGAACTCGTGCGGCCACTGGGTGATGGTCGAGCACGAGGCGATGTTCAACCGCCTCACCCACGACTTCCTCGAGCACGGCTGAGATGGACGCCTCGCGCATCGAAGCGCTCGGCGACGAGCTGTACCAGGCGCTGCGCTCGCGCACGCCCGTCGCCCCCATCACCGAGCGCGAGCCGGGCGTGACGATCGACGACGCGTACTTCATCTCGCGCCGCCTGCTCGAGCGAAGGCTCGCCGACGGCGAGCGCCTCGTGGGCAAGAAGATCGGCGTCACGAGCAAGGCCGTGCAGCGCATGCTCGGCGTCTACCAGCCCGACTTCGGCTACCTCACCGACGTCATGCGCTGCGAGAACGGCGGCGAGATGCCCATCTCGTCGCGCTTCATCCAGGCGCGCGCCGAGGGGGAGCTCGCGTTCGTGCTCGGGCGCGATCTGCGCGGGCCCGGCGTCACCGAGGCCGACGTGCTGCGCGCGACCGAGGCCGTGGCGCCCTGCTTCGAGATCGTCGACTCGCGCATCCGCGACTGGAAGATCAAGATCGAGGACACCATCGCCGACAACGCGTCGTCGGGCATGTTCGTGCTCGGCGACGCCCGCGTGCCGCCCGCCGACGTCGACTTCACGTTCTGCGGCATG
This sequence comes from uncultured delta proteobacterium, assembly GCA_903893335.1. Lineage (GTDB taxonomy): Bacteria > Myxococcota_A > Polyangia > Polyangiales > Polyangiaceae > CAITLX01. The sequence goes on from CAITLX010000298.1 coordinate 2,680, forward strand.
ATCGTGGAGAAGAACGGCGAGATCATCTCGACCGGCTGCGGCGCGGCCGCGCTCGGCTCGCCGCTCACGTGCGTGGCGTGGCTCGCCAACACGCTGGGCAAGTGGGGCATACCGCTGTCGGCGGGCGAGATCGTGCTCTCGGGCTCGCTCGTGCCGCTCGAGAAGGTCGAGCCCGGCGACCGCATGCGCGTGCGCATCGGCGGGGTCGGGCAAGCCGAGGTCACGTTCACATGAGCGGAGGACCATTGACGACCAAGATCAAGGTGGCCATCGTCGGCTCCGGCAACATCGGGACCGACCTCATGATGAAGGCGCGCCGCAGCGCCCTCGTCGACCCGGTGTGGATGGTCGGCATCGACCCTGCGTCCGACGGCCTGGCGCGCGCGCGCGACCTCGGGCTGAAGACGACCCACGAGGGGGTCGATGGCCTCGTCGCGCACGTCGTGGCCGACGGCGTCCGCATCGCGTTCGACGCGACGAGCGCCTACGTGCACGCCGACAACGCGAGGAAGCTCGGCGCCCTCGGGGTGCTGATGATCGACCTGACCCCGGCCGCGATCGGCCCGTATTGCATTCCTCCGGTCAACCTCGCGGGCCTACCGGCGGACGTCGCAAACGTGAACATGGTCTCGTGCGGCGGGCAGGCGACCGTCCCGATGGTCGCCGCGGTCAGCCGCGTGCAGCCCGTCGCCTACGCCGAGATCGTCGCGACCGTCGCCTCGAAATCGGTCGGCCCCGGCACGCGCAACAACATCGACGAGTTCACCCGCACGACCGCCGCGGCGGTCGAGCAGGTGGGCGGCGCGAAGCGCGGCAAGGCCATCATCATCATCAACCCGGCCGATCCGCCGCTCATCATGCGCGACACCATCCATTGCCTCACCGAGGGCGAGCCCGACCGCGAGGCGATCACGGCGTCGGTGCACGCCATGGTCGCCGAGGTGCAGCGCTACGTGCCCGGCTACGCGCTGAAGAACGGCCCCGTGTTCGACGGCCGCCGCGTCACGACCTTCCTCGAGGTCGCCGGCCTCGGCGATTACCTGCCCCGCTACGCGGGCAACCTCGACATCATGACGGCCGCCGCCCTGCGCACGGCCGAGATGTTCGCCGAGCGAATGCTGGGAGGCGCGTCGTGAACCTCCGCGGCAAGAAGGTCGTCCTCCACGACATGACGCTGCGCGACGGGATGCACCCCAAGCGCCACCAGATCTCGACCGACCAGATGGTGACGATCGCCACCGCGCTCGACCGCGCCGGC
>CAITLX010000299.1 GCA_903893335.1 uncultured delta proteobacterium
CCGCGGCGGCGGGGGTCGCGGCCGGGCGCCCCGCGACGAACGCGATCGCGGCGACGCCTGCGAAGGCGAGCGCGAGCGCGGCGACGAGCGCGGCGCGCGGAGCCGCGCGGCGAGGCGCCGCGGGTGATGCGACCTCGGTCGCCCGAGATTCGGCCATGACGGTGGACGCGACCGCCGTGTGCGAGTCGATCGTCGGGCTGCGCGCGCCGAGCGACGGCGTCATCGGCAGCGTGCTCGCGCCCTTGCCCCGCAGCACGCGCGTCGCGCGATCGACCGACGCCGACGCGGCCCCCGAGCCGAACGGCGCGAGCGCCTGCGCGAGCTCCGCGACGTCGGCGAAGCGCGCCTCGCGATCCTTGGCCAGGCAGCGCATCACGATGGCCGCGAGCGCGGGCTCGACCCCCGCGAGCGGCGCGGGCGTCTCGGTGAGGATCCGCGCGCAGACCTCGGTGATGGTGTCGCCGTCGAACGGCGGTCGCCCCGAGAGCAGCTCGTAGAGGATCGTGCCGAGCGCCCAGAGGTCGGTGCGGTGGTCGACGTCGCGCGCCGACTTCATCTGCTCGGGCGACATGTAGAGCGGCGAGCCGAGCGTCGAGTTCTGCTTGGTCAGCCGCAGCGAGGTGTCGCTCGGCTCCTGGTCGGTGCGCCCCGTCGAGATGCCGAAGTCGAGCACCTTCACGCGCGCGCTGCCGTCGGCGCGCTCGGCGAGGAACAGGTTGGCCGGCTTCAGATCGCGGTGCACGATCCCCTTGGCGTGCGCCTCGGCGAGCGCCTCGCAGGCCTGCAGCACCGCGTCGACCGTCTCCCTCGCAGGCAGCGGGCCGCGGCTCGCGAGCGCGGAGGCGAGGTCCGAGCCCCGCAGGCACTCCATGACGATGTAGGGCGCGCCGTCGTCGAGCTGGCCGACGTCGAGCACGCGGCAGACGTGGTCGCTCTCGATCGAGGCTGCGGCGCGGGCCTCGCGCAGGAAGCGGGCGGCGGCCTCGCCGTGTGCGAGCGCCTCGGCGCGCATCAGCTTGATGGCCACCGGCTGCTGCAAGTGCAGGTGTCGCGCCTCGAGCACGACGCCCATGCCCCCCTCGCCGATGACGCGCTCGACGCGGTATTTCCCCGCGAGCACGGCCCCAGGCTCGAACGACGCGTGCGCGACCATCGTGCGAGCGAGCGTAGCTTCCGCGCGCGCGCGCCGGGCATCGGCACCTCGCCCCGGGGGCCGAAAGGCCGGGTCGTGCTACACGCCTGCGACCCATGCCGACCTTCGCCGAGCATCCGTACGCGGCGTTCCTCCCGCTCGTCACCAAGCCCGCGCGCTACACGGGGGGCGAGGCCGGCCAGGTCGTCAAGGACTGGAGCGCCGTCGAGGCGCGCATCTGCCTCGCGTTCCCCGACGTCTACGACATCGGGATGAGCCACCTCGGCTACAAGATCCTCTACAAGATCCTCAACGACGACCCCCGCACGCTCGCCGAGCGCTGCTACTGCCCCTGGGTCGACATGGAGCGCGAGCTTCGCGCGCGCGCGGTGCCGCTCGTGTCGCTCGAGAGCGCCCGGCCGCTCCGCGACTTCGACGTCGTCGGCCTCTCGCTCCAGTACGAGCTGACCTACTCCAACTGCCTGACGATGCTCGACCTCGGCGGCGTGCCGATCCGCTCGTGCGATCGCGGCGAGGACGCGCCGCTCGTGCTCGCGGGCGGGCCGACGGCCACGCACCCCGAGCCGGTGGCCCCCTTCTTCGACGCCATCGTCGTCGGCGACGGCGAGGAGGCGTTCACGGCCGTCGCGCTCGCGTGGGTGCGGGCCAAGGCGCGCGGCCTCTCGCGCGCCGAGCGCCTGCGCGAGCTCGCGGCGCTGACGGGCGTCTACGTGCCGTCGCTCTACACGACCTCGGTCGACGCCGACTCGGGGCTGCACGTCGTCGAGCGCCCCGCCGACGCGGCGCTGCCGTTCCCCGTGCGGCGCGCGTTCGTCGCCGATCTCGCGAAGTTCCCCTTCCCCGACGACGGCCCCATCGGCGGGCCCGAGGCGATCTTCGATCGCATGTCGATCGAGATCGCCCGGGGCTGCACCGAGGGGTGCCGCTTCTGCCAGGCGGGCATGATCTACCGCCCCGTGCGCGAGCGCGATCCGCAGGAGATCGTCGACACCATCGTGCGCTCGGTGAAGAAGTCCGGCTTCGACGAGGCGTCGCTCTCGTGCCTCTCGACCGCCGACTACTCGTGCATCGGGCCGCTGGTGAAGAAGGTCGTCGCCGAGCTCGCGCCCGAGCGGGTGTCGCTCGGCGTCGCGTCGCTGCGCGCCTACGGCCTCAGCGAGGACGTGCTCGACGACCTGGGGCAGGTGCGCGCGACGGGGCTCACCTTCGCGCCCGAGGCCGGCACGCAGCGCATGCGCGACGTCATCAACAAGAACGTCACCGAGGAGCAGCTGCTCGAGACCGCCGAGCGCGTCTTCTCGCGCGCCTGGTCGAAGGTGAAGCTCTACTTCATGATCGGCCTGCCGACCGAGACCGACGAGGACGTGATCGGCATCATCGAGACGGCCGCGCGCACGCTCGCGGTCGGGCGGCGGCTGCGCAAGGGGCGGGCGGACGTGACCGTGAGCGTCTCGACCCACGTGCCCAAGCCCCACACGCCGTTCCAGTGGTGCGCGATGGATCGCACCGACGACGTGCTGCGCAAGCAGGCGCTGCTGCGCGAGGCCGTGCGCCCGACGAAGCTCGAGCTTCGCACGCACCGCTGCGACGAGAGCGTGCTCGAGGGCATCTTCGCGCGCGGCGACCGCCGCCTCGCCGACGTGCTCGAGGCCGCGTGGCGCGCGGGGGCGCGCTTCGACTCGTGGGAGGATCAGCTTCGCCTCGACGTGTGGCGCGAGGCGTTCGAGGCGCACGGCGTCGAGGCCTCGTGGTTCCTCGACACGCTGCCGCTCACCGCGCGCCTGCCGTGGGACCACATCGACGTCGGCCTCGCCGAGGGCTTCCTCGCCAAGGAGTACAAGAAGGCGCTCAAGAGCCGCCTCTCGCCGCCGTGCGGCAAGACGGTGGGCAGCTTCGTGCACGCCGCCACGCTCGAGGACCACGAGGCCGATGCGCGCCCGCTGGTCTGTTACGACTGCGGCGTCGCGTGCGATCTCACGCAGATGCGCGACGAGCGCGCGCACTTCCTGACGAAGATGGGCGCGCTGCGGCGCCTGCCGCTCGCGCCCCCCGCGGCCGAGGCCGAGCCCGCCGCCCCCGAGCCCAAGCGGCGCCGCCCGCCGGTGCGCCCCGACCAGGGGCCGACCTTCCGCGTGCGCCTGCGCTTCCGCAAGACGGGCCCCGCGTCGATGCTCGGCCACCTCGATCTGGTGCGCGCGCTGCCGCGCGTGCTGCGCCGCGCGGGGCTGTCGATGGCCTACTCGCTCGGCTTCCACCCCAAGCCCGACATGACGTTCGGGCCGGCGCTCTCGCTCGGGGTCGCCAGCCTCGCCGAGCACGTGGACGTCAAGCTGCTCGCGCCGCTCGACGAGGGGGCGCTCGAGCGGATGAACGCCGGCGCGCCGTCGGGCCTCGTGTTCGAGGAGGCGCGCATGCTCGGCGCCGAGGACGCGAGCCTCATGAAGGTCGTCACGAGCGCGCGCTACCTGCTCGCGGTGCCGCGCTCGGCGCTCGCGCCGCTCGGCGGCGACGCGTGGCTCGCAGCGCGCATCGCGTGGGTGATGGCGCAGCCCGAGATCAGCGTCCGTCGCCAGATCGACCAGCTTGCCAAGCAGATCGACGTGCGCTCGTACGTCGTGTCGATGTCGCTCGCCGACGACGCAGCGGCGGCGCGCGCGCTCGCGCTGGTCGGCCTGCTCGGCGACCTCGCCGTCGTCGAGGTCGCGGTGCGCGTGCCCGGCTCGGGCGGGGTCAAGGCGCAGGAGGTCATCGAGGTGCTCGCCGGGGGCGCCGACATGCCGGCCTACGCCATCCGCTCCGCGCTGCTCGGCGAGCGCGACGGTGAGCCCGTCTCGCCGCTCGACCTCGAGCGCCTGCGCAAGCCGCGCTCCCCCGCGCCAGAGGCCGTGGTCGAGGTCGTCGCGGAGGTCTGAAGCCCGCTCCGAGCCGCCCCTTCGCTCTCAAGAAGAGGGAGAGCGAGCCGTACTGAGCGGGAGAAGGAATGCCGCGCCAGCGCGCGACGGGCGACGCGAGGCGTAAGTGGCGGCAAAGATTGCGCGAACGGCCTCGGGTCCGAGGCGCGGCGCCCTGCCGCCCGAGGGCTCACGATTTCGATGTCGACACCTTGACCTTACGGGAGGAGGGGGGTAGCCACCGTTCCGCGGAGTAACGACACAGTCCGGAGTACCGCGATGCGCAAGAGCGGATGGTTGATCGGAGCCCTGATGCTGCCCCTCGCAGCGTGCAGCAACAGCGACGGCGCCGCGGAGACGCCGGCGGGGAAATCGGGGCTCTCCTCGACCCTCCTGCTGAGCGACGCGAACGACGCCGAGAAGCTTCAGTTCTGCAACTGGCTCGTCTCCGTCACGCCGTCCGGCGCGTGCGGCATGCCCTCTGCCTCATCGCCCGACGGCGGCGTGGCGGTGGCGCCCGACGCAGGAGCGCTCACGGCGGCAGCGTATTGCCTGGCGACCTTCGCCCGGTTCGACACCGACTGCTCCGTCCAGGCAGCCGAGCAGTGCTTCTCGACCTGGGAGGCGTCCGGCGCTTGCAAGGCCCCGGTCGCCAGCGGCTGCGCGGCGTACCACGCTTGCGCGAACGCGACGCCTCCCGAGAACGACGGCCCTCCGACGGTCTTGGCGTGCGCGTACTGGTCGAACCAGAGCGGGGATCAGACCCGGACGTCCGTTGGAACAATTCCCTACAACGACTGGTGCTCCAAGACCACGTGGTACGGTACCACGACGTATTCCCCGTGCGATGAGAATGCGGCTAACGCCCTGTGCAACAGTTCATTCCCCCTCTGCTGGAATGGGTGCACCGGGCTGTCCCAGTGACTGCCCGCACTCGACCTGGCGGTCGCTGGAGCGTGCTCCGCGACCCGCCCAGGCCGATTGACTACACAGACAGGAGTCCCGTGATGCGCAAGACCGGATGGCTGATCGGGGCCCTGACGCTGCCCCTCGCAGCTTGCAGCAACAGCGACGGCGCCGCGGAGAGCCCGGCGGGGAAGTCGGGGCTCTCCTCGACGCTCCTGCTGAGCGGCGCGAACGACGCCGAGAAGCTTCAGTTCTGCAACTGGCTCGTCTCCGTCGCGCCGACCGACGCGTGCGGCGCGCCCTCTGCCTCGTC
>CAITLX010000300.1 GCA_903893335.1 uncultured delta proteobacterium
CGCTGCACGCTGCAGTCGCGCTCGCCGAGCGCGAAGGCGTTGCCGCGCGCGTCGCACATGACCTGCACCTCGATGTGGCGCGGCGACGCGACGTAGCGCTCGAGGTACACGCGCGCGTCGTCGAAGGCCGATTTCCCGCGGTCGGCGCACGTCTTGAGCGCCCGCTCGAGCGCGGCGTCCGACTCGACGACCTGCATGCCGATGCCGCCGCCGCCCCCGACGGCCTTGACCACGATGGGGTAGCCGATGCGCGCCGCTGCCTCGCGCGCCGCCGCGAGCGCCTCGGGCCCGTCGGCCGGCAGCGGCTCGTCGAGCCCCGGCACGGGCGACACGCCCGCCGAGAGCGCGACGTGGCGCGCGCGCATCTTGTCGCCGAACGCGTCGAGCACCGACGGCGGCGGGCCGATGAACACGACGCCCGCGCTCGCCGCCGCGAGCGCGAACGCGCTCTTCTCGCTGAGCAGGCCGTAGCCCGGATGGATCGCCTCCGCGCCCGTCTGGCGCGCGGCCTCGATGACGGCGTCGATGCGCAGGTAGCTGTCCTTCACGGGCGGCGGGCCGAGGCGCACGGCCTCGTCGGCGAGGCCCACGTGCGGCGCGGTGGCGTCGGCGTCGGAGTAGACCGCGACGGTCCGGATGCCGAGCCGCTTGCACGTGCGCATCACGCGGCAGGCGATTTCCCCACGATTCGCGACCAGGACCTTGCGGAACATGGGACGTTTCGTGTGCGAAGCTTCGGGGCGCGTCAAGAGGCTCGCGCCCCCGGCGCCTCGTCGACGTCCGCCTCGGTCGGCGGCGCGCGCAGCGCTCAGGACCGATCGACGCGCACGCGGGGCTTGGCGCCGAGCAGCGCGAGCTGCCCGCACGCGGCGGAGACGTCGTCGCCGCGGCGGCGCCGCACGAAGCAGGAGTAGCCCGCGTCGAGCAGCACGCGCTGGAACGCCTCGACGCCCCCCGACGCCGGCGGCCCGAGCGTCGAGGCGTCGATCGGGTTCATCGGGATGAGGTTGATCTTCACCGGGATCCCGCGCAGCACGCGCGCGAGCCGCTTGGCCCCGGCGACGTCGTCGTTGGAGCCCGCGACGAGCGTGTACTCGATGGTGATGCGGCGACGCGCCGGCAGCGGGTACGCGCGCAGCGCCTCGAGCAGGTCGCCGAGCGGGTACTTGCGGTTGATGGGCATCAGCCGCGTGCGCGTCTCGTCGTCGGCGGCGTGCAGCGAGACGGCGAGGCCGATCTGCCCCCCGAAATCGCGCCCCAGCCGCTCGATCTCGGGCACGAGGCCCGAGGTGCTGACCGTGACCCGGCGCGTCGAGAGCCCAACCCCCTGGCCGTGCACCAGCAGCCGCAGCGCGCGCGCGGTCGCGTCGTAGTTGTGCAGCGGCTCGCCCATGCCCATGAGCACGACGTTGCGGAGCTCCTCGCCGGGCTCGAGCGCCGCGCGCCCCGCGAGCACCTGCGCGACGATCTCCTCGGGGCCGAGGTTGCGCTTGAGCCCCGCCACGCCGCTCGCGCAGAACACGCAGCCCATCGCGCAGCCGACCTGCGTCGAGATGCACTGCGTGACGCGCACGCGCTCGGGCAGCGCCGCGTCGTCGTCGTCCTCCGCGGCGGCTGCGTCGGCGTCGTCGCTCGCCGCCGAGCCGGGGCCGCTCACCGAGGGGATGAGCACCGACTCGATGGTCAGGCCGTCGTGCAGGCGAAACAGCACCTTGCGCGTGCCGTCGGTCGCGCGGCGCACGTCGGCGACGGAGAGCACCGGAGCGAGCCCGCCGGTGGCGAGCGACGCGCGCAGCGCCGGGGGGAGATCGCTCATGCGCGCCGGGTCGAGCTCCCCCTTCGCGTGGATCCAGCGGAACACTTGCAGCGCGCGGAACGCGCGCTCGCCCTGCGCCGCGAGGGCCGCGGACCACTCCTCGGGGAGGCGTGCGACGGGGTGCATCGTCAAACCCCGCCCTGACCGGCCGCGTCGGCGGACGCACGCTTGGCCTCGTCCCAGTAGCCGTCGAGCTCCTCGAGCGTGAGGCCGCGGCCGGGCTTGCCCTCGGGCCCCGCCGGCCAGCCTCCGTGGCGCTCCTTCACGCGCGCCTCGACGTGGCCGAAGCGCCCGAGGAACTTGCCGATGGTGCCGCGCAGCGCGCTCTCGGCGTCGACCTCGACGTGGCGCGCGAGGTTGACGAGCGCGAAGAGCGCGTCGCCGAGCTCGTCCTCGATGCGCGCGCGATCGCCCGAGGCGATGGCTGCGTCGAGCTCCGCGATCTCCTCGGCGACCTTGGCGCGCGAGCCGCTCGCGTCGGGCCAGTCGAAGCCGACGCGCGCCACCTTCTCGCCGATGCACTGCGCGCGCTCGAGCCCCGGCAGGCTGCGCGGCACGCCGTCGAGCAGCCCGCGGTCCTTCTTCTCACCCGCCTTGATGCGCTCCCAGTTGCGCAGCACCTCGGCCGAGCCCTCGACCGCGACGTCGCCGAAGACGTGCGGGTGGCGTCGCACCAGCTTCTCGACGATGCCCTGCACGACGTCGTCGGGGCCGAACGAGCCCTCGGCGCGCGCGAGCTCCGCGAGGAACACCGTCTGCAAGAGCAGGTCGCCGAGCTCCTCGCGGATGGCGTCGCGGTCGCCCGACTCGACGGCGTCGATGACCTCGCACGCCTCCTCGAGCACGTAGCGGCGCAGCGACGCGAAGGTCTGCTCGCGGTCCCACGGGCAGCCGTCGGGCGCGAGCAGTCGCTGCATGAGCTCGACGAGCCGGGGGAACGTCTGCCCCTGCTGCTCGCCGAGCGGGAGGGGCGCGAGCGGGGCGAAGGGGCGAGGCATGTACCCGCCGCGTCTACCACGCGCGTGCGGTATGCTCCAGCCGTGCCCGCATCGAGCGCCGACACCGTGTTCACCCCCAGGCGCTTCGCGCTCCTCGCCCTCGCCGCCGCGGCCTTCGCGCTCGCGTGGGCGCTCGGCTCGGTGCTCTTGCCGCTGTTTCTCGCGTTCCTCATGGCCTGGGCGCTCGACCCAGCGGTCGATCGGCTTCAGTCGCGCGGGGTGCCGCGCGCGCTCGCCGCGCCGCTCGTCATGGCGGCGGTCGTCGGCACCGTCGCCTGCGTGCTCTTCTTCGCCGTCCCCTATTTCGCCGACGAGTTCTCGTCGGCCGCGCAGCAGCTCCCCTCGCAGCTCACCGATCTGAAGGGGCGCATCGACCGCCTCGCGTGGTCCATCTTGCACGTGAAGCTGCCGCACACCTGGCGCGATCTGGGCTCTCGGCTGAGCGGCGAGCTCCAGTCGCGCGCCCCGCAGATCGTCGAGGGCGCGGCTGCGGCGCTCTTCGGCACGCTCAACGCGCTGCTCGTCGGCGTCGGCGCGCTCGTCGTTCCCGTGCTCGCGCTCTACCTCCTGCTCGATTTCGACCGGGTGAAGGCGGGCGCCGGCGAGCTCGTCCCGCGCCGCTTCGCGCCGGCCGTCACCTCCGTCGGCGGCGAGATCGCCGACACGCTCGGGCGCTACCTGCGCGGCCAGACGATCGCCTGCGTGGTGCTCGCCACGCTCTACGCCGCGGGGCTCTCGGCGGTCGGCCTGCGGCTCGCGATCCCCATCGGCGTGCTCACGGGCATGCTCGCGTTCGTGCCCTACGTCGGCTTCGGCCTCGGCCTCACCCTCGCCGTCGCGATGGCGCTGCTCGACTGGCACGGCGGCGCGCACGTCGCGCAGACGGTCGGCGTGCTGCTCGCCGTGCAGACGCTCGACGGCCTCGTCGTCACCCCGCGCGTGGTCGGCGGCAGCGTCGGCCTCAAGCCGCTCGAGGTCATCCTCGTGCTCATGGCTTCCGGCACGCTGTTCGGCTTCGTCGGCGTGCTGCTCGCCGTGCCCATCGGAGCCGTGACGAAGATCGTCGTCGGCCGCGCGACGCGCGCCTACCTCGCCTCCGCGTACTACCGCGAGGCCGCGAGGCCCTCGCTCCCCCCCGAGGCCGCGCCCTCGGCAGCGCCGTGACCTCGCTCGTCGTCGAGCGCGACGGCGCGGTCGAGTGGCTCACGCTCGCGCGCCCCGAGACGAAGAACGCGCTCGATCGCCCGCTGGTGCTCGCGCTCGGCGCGGCGATCGCCGCAGCCTCCGCCGACGCCGAGGTGCGCGTCATCGTGCTGTCGGGGCGCGGCGGCGCGTTCTGCTCGGGCGCGGACCTCAAGGCCGTGATGAGCGACGGCGAGGACCTCGCCTCGAGCATCGACGCGCGCATCGCCGAGTACCACGTCATCATCCGGGCGATCGCGCACGCGCCCAAGCCCGTGCTCGCCGTGCTCGACGGCCCCGCGGTCGGGTTCGGCTGCGACCTCGCCCTCGCGTGCGATCTGCGCATCGCGTCGAGCCGCGCCTACCTCCAGGAGAAGTTCGTCAAGATCGGCCTCATGCCCGACGGCGGCGGCACCTACTGGCTGCCCCGCCTCGTCGGCACCGCGCGCGCGATGGAGCTCATCCTCACCGGCGCGCCCATCGACGCCGCGCGCGCCGAGGCGCTCGGCATCGTGAACCGCGTCGTCCCCCCCGAGCAGCTCGACGCCGACGCGCGCGCATTCGCGCACCAGCTCGCCGCGGGGCCGCCGCTCGCGTTCGCCGCGATCAAGCGCGCGGTGGTCGACGGGCTCGGCGCGGGCCTCGAGGCCGCCCTGGCGCGCGAGGCCGAGGGGCAGGCCCGGTGCCTGCGCAGCGAGGACGCCTTCGAGGGGGTCTCGGCCTTCCTCTCCAAGCGCCAGCCCTCTTTTCAAGGTCGTTGACGCCCCCTCTGTCGCGTTCCGGCCAGCTGTGAAACAATCCGTTGGCCGCTCCGGCCGCCCCGGCATGATCCGCCCCACCCTCCCCCTCGCGTGCGCCTTCTCGCTCGCACTGCTCGGCCTCGCGCCGAGCGCGCGGAGCGCCGACCCTGCGCCTGCCGTTCCCGCCGCTGCCGCGCCTGCGCCGCGCAAGCCGAAGCAGGCCGACGTCATGCTCGCGCGCTTCGAAGTCGAGCTTGGCAAGGCAGCGCTGCAGCAGAAGCACTTCGCGGTCGCGCTCGAACACTTCGAGAAGGCGCACAAGCTCGACCCCATCGCCCCGTCGGCCGTCGGCCGCGCCGCCGCGCTGCGCGGGCTCGAGCGCCCGCTCGACGCGCTCGCCGCGTACGAGGCCGTGCTCGCCGATCATGCTGGGCAGCTCAAGCCCGCCGAGCAGGCCGAGGTCGAGAAGGCCATCGCCGAGCTCTCGACGTCGGCCGCGACGCTCACGCTCAAGCCCTCCAGCCCGCTCGTCGAGGTCACGCTCGACGGCAAGCCCATCGGTCACGCCACGCTCGCCAAGCCGCTGCGCCTGCCCCCCGGGCGTCACGTCGTGCGCGCCACGGCGCCCGATTGCGATCCCTTCGAGAAGGAGATCGACGCCGTCGCCGGCCAGTCGCTCACCCTCGACGTCGCTCCCGCCTCCGTTGCCAAGACCGGGCACCTTGTGGTCGCGGGGGCCGCGAGCGACGACGTGCACGTCTTCGTCGATGGCGAGGACCGCGGCGAGCCGCCCTGGGAGGGCGACGTGCCGGCGGGCCAGCACCTCGTTGCACTCCGTGGTCGTAGTCTCGCTTCGCAGCGGATGTCGGTGGATGTGCCGGCTCGCGGTCGGGCGGAGGTCGCGCCCGAAACCGCAATTCGCAAGGGACGCTTGACGGTGACGGTTCTCCCCAACACCGCGAAGGTCACCGTGGACGGCGCGGCAGTAGGCGACGGACGTTGGGAGGGCGAGCTCCCTATCGGCCCTCACGTCGTCGAAGCGACGGCCCCGGGCTACACCTCGGGAAAACGCGACGTCGTTGTTAGCGACGAGGAGATATCGCCGCTGGCCATCGCGTTCGACCTTGTGACAGCTGGGGCGGTCGTTGGCCCCTCGGCGGGCGACGACTCGCCTTCAAAGTCCAAGGACGAGCCCAAGAAGGACGCGAAGTCGGGCAACCACGGCGTCTACTTCGCGCTCGATCTCTTCGCCGGTCGCCCCTCGACGTCACCGAGCTACGCGTGCGCCGCGCGCGACCGCTGCGACACGAGCGAGGTGCTGACGCCGCTCGGCGCGGGCCTGGTGGGGCGCGGCGGCTTCTGGTTCGACTGGCTCGGCGTCGAGGCGGTCGGCGCCGCGCTCGGCGACCTGCACCTCGAGCGCAACTCGTACAAGGGCGAGTACGGCGCCAACGCGTTCAACGTCGACGCGAGCGTCGTGGACGCCACGTTCAAGCGCGAGGAGGCCTTCCTGCGCTACAGCCTCGGCGGCTTCGTCGGGCTCGGCGTGCGCGCGAGCACGCGCACCACGCTGCGCGCGAGCGGCGGAGTCGCGCTCGGCGCCGCGTACCGCCACTTCGCGCTGACGCGCAAGGAGACGGGCCTCGTCGACGACACCTACTCGGCGAGCAAGTCGTACCTCGCCCCCGCGCTGCTCGCGGACGTGGGCGTCGCGTTCGGGATCTTCCGCCTCGGCGTGCTCGCGTGGGTCGACAAGCCGCCGAGCGGCTTCACCACGCCGTCCGACGAGCCGCACCCCGTGACCGTCGGCGACAGGTCGTACAACCTGCAGACGCCGGCCTTCGCGCTCACGAGCGGCACCCAGTTCTACATCGGGCCCACGCTGGGCATGGAGCTCGGCTACTGACATGTTCGCTCGCCGCCGCCACGTCCGCCTCCTCGTGGGCCTCTCGCTCGCCGCCATGGTCGCGGCCCTCACGGTCGCGCTCGGCTCGTGCAGCACCGACCTGCCGACGCAGGCCTCGAGCGCGGTGCTCGGCGGCGGCTGCAGCGTCGCCTCCGACTGCAACGCGCCGCTCGTCTGCACCTTCCGCAAGTGCCACGTCGAGTGCACCGCGTCGCGCGACTGCCCCGCAGGCCAGCGCTGCGTCGAGACCGACAAGCCTTACCGCGTCTGCCAGCTCACCGAAGAGAGCAAGTGCATCTACACGAGCCAGTGCCCCGGCAGCGAGATCTGCGCGCCCGACGGCCAGTGCCGCGACGCGTGCAAGGTCGATCGCGACTGCCTGCCCGGCGACGTGTGCACGCAGGCCGCGTGCGCGGCGGTGACCGAGCTGACCGACGGCGGCCTCGCCGTGGCCGAGGGGGGCACCCCGCTCGGCGCCATGTGCTCGTACGCCTCGGAGTGCCCGTCGCCGCTCGTGTGCCACGAGGGGAAATGCCAGGCCGCGTGCGCGACGTCGTTCGACTGCGGCACCAACGCGACCTGCCTCGGCGGCATCTGCGTCCCGCTCGTGTGCGGCCAGGTGCCGGGCGTCGCGCCCGTGCCCTCGTACGCCACCTGCCAGTTCACCTCCGAGTGCCCGCTGCCGCCCGACTCGACGACGCCGGAGACCGTCTGCCGCGCGGGCGTCTGCACCTGCGAGTGCCTCGACTCGCGCGACTGCGCGCACGGCCTCAAGTGCATCGCCAACCGCTGCAAGGTCGGCAGCGCGGAGCCCTGCCCAGGCCCGATCTGCGACCTCGCCGGCTCGACCTGCCTGTCGCTCGTCGACAACTCGACGGCGACGATCCTCGACCTGCGCATGAGCCAGTTCCGCGCGACGTCGCCTCCGGCGTTCGCCACCGCCGTCGTGCAGGGCAACCTCTTCGACACCTCGACGACGCTTCACTACGACGACTGCTTCCCGCAGGGC
>CAITLX010000301.1 GCA_903893335.1 uncultured delta proteobacterium
CGCAGCACGCGCGCCGCGATGCGCACGGCGGAGGCCACGCTGGCCTCGCGCTCGCGCAGCGACCGCGCGATCTCGACGAAGTCGGCGCCCGCGAGGCACGCGCGCGCGGCCACGTGGCGCAGCCCCAGCTCGCGCAGGCGCGCCGGCCCGTGGTGCCCGGCGCGGCGCTCGAGCAGCAGCGCGCGACCCTCCTGATCGTCGATGCCACGCGCCGAGCCGACCGCGCCGAGCCCGAAGCCGCGCCGCACCGCGCAGACGAGCGGCTCGGCGTGCCCCTCGATCTCGTGCAGCACCGTTCGCTCCACGTCCGCGACGGTGACCCTGCGCGCCGCGACGACGACCACCGCGTCGTCGCTCGTCGCCGCGAGCGACGCGAGGCCGGGCTGCACCACGACGCGCATCGGCAGGCGGCGGCGCCCGATCTCGGCGCGCATGCGCGTGACGAGCGAGCGCGGGTCGCGCTCGTCGTCGGTGACGACGCACGCGGGCTCGGCGGGCGGCGGCGCCATCTCGACCCAGGCGCGCGCCCACGCCTCGACCCGGGCCTCGCTGCCGACGTCGAAGCGACGCGACGCGAGCGCGCGGATCGCCGGCGTGCCGACCGCCTCGATGATCGCGGCGTCGAGCAGCAGCTCGCGCGCCCGGGCGGCGTAGAGCGGCCCGAGCGGCGGCTCGGCGTCGAAGCGGGTGGCGAGCGCGTCGAGCCCGCGCAGCAGGTCGGCGGGAGCCGGGCGCGCGTCCCACTGGAAGCTCGGCGCCACCTCGCGACCCGCGGTCCACGCGCCCTCGAGGCGCGCGAGCTCCTCGGCGGCGTTGACGGCCGTCGCGGAGCGCACCACGCAGATGCGCGCCGCCGCGAACGACAGCGCGCGGTCGGCGGCGCCGACCCACGGAGGGAGGCGGGGCAACGAAGGCGGGGCGAACAACGGCTGCTTCAGAGCAGGTTGGCGGCGATCTCGGCGAGCTCCGACCGCTCCCCCTTCGACAGCAGGATGTGCCCCGCGAGCCGCTCGGGCCCGAAGCGGTCGGCGACGATCGTCAGGCCGTTCGAGGCGCTGTCGACGTACGGATTGTCGATCTGGTACGGGTCGCCGGTCAGCACGATCTTCGTGCCCTCGCCGCAGCGCGTGATGATCGTCTTGACCTCGTGCGGGGTGAGGTTCTGCGCCTCGTCCACGATGAGGTACTGGTGCGGCAGGCTGCGGCCGCGGATGTAGGTGAGCGGCTCGACCTGGATCTGCCCGGTCTCGAGCAGCTCGGCGAAGCCTCGCCCCTCGCGCACCTTGGTGCCCCCCGCCGAGAAGAGGAACTCGAGGTTGTCGAAGATCGGCTGCATCCAGGGGCTCAGCTTCTCCTCGATGTCGCCGGGGAGAAAGCCGAGGTCGCGCCCCATCGGCATCACCGGGCGGCTCACCAGCAGCCGCGTGTACGCCTGGTCGTCGACCGTTCGCTTGAGCCCCGCGGCGAGCGCGAGGAGCGTCTTGCCCGTGCCCGCCTTGCCGACGAGCGTGACGAGACGGACCGCGTCGTCGAGCAGCAGGTCGAGCGCGAACGACTGCTCCATGTTGCGCGGTCGGATGCCGGTCACGCCGTCGCGCAGGTGGCGCAGCGGCACGACGCGCCCCTTCTGACCGTCGAAGCGCCCGAGCGCGGTGTGGCTCGGCGCCGCCGCGTCGCGCAGCAGCACCGACACGTTCGGCGTGAGGCCCGCGCCCTCGGCGGGCACGAAGAACCCGCTGTGGAAGAAGGAGTCGATGGCGGCGGCGTCGACGTCGACCTCGACGATGCCGCGCGCGAGCTCGTCGACCTCGACGCGCTGGTTCTCGTACGTCTCGGCGAGCACCCCGAGCGCGTCGGCGCGGATGCGCAGGTTCGAGTCCATCGTGACGAAGACGGTGGGGCGATCGGGCGCGCCGTCGCGCACGTCGATGGCCGTCTGCAGGATGGCCTGGTCCTGCGCCGAGTGATCGAGCGCCGTGGCGAGCTGGGGGCGCGTCGCCGGGATGGCGATGCGCAGCGTGCCGCCCGAGTCGAGCGGCACCGCCCCCGCGAGCGACCCGCGCTCGC
Source organism: uncultured delta proteobacterium (assembly GCA_903893335.1). Lineage (GTDB taxonomy): Bacteria > Myxococcota_A > Polyangia > Polyangiales > Polyangiaceae > CAITLX01. Next base: position 2,068 of record CAITLX010000301.1, read on the forward strand.
GCAGCCCGTCGAGCAGGCGGGCCACCGTGCGCGCGTTGCGCCCGCGCTCGGTGCTCTCGCGCTTGAACTGGTCGACCTCCTCGATGACGTAGATCGGGATGACGACGTCGTTGTCCTCGAAGCGGAAGATGGCGCGCGGATCGTGAAGAAGGACGTTCGTGTCGAGGACGTAGTTTTTCTTCATGGGGGTCGTCGGCGGGCGGCCTCCTCTCTCGGTACCAGGCCAGGCCCGCGGGAGGCCAACGCAATCGACGGCGGGCCGTGCGCCCGCTCGCGCGCCATCGTACGCTGCCGCGATGCGCACCCCGCCCGAGGCCTTCGCGGCGCGTCGAGCCCGGCTGGCCGCGCGTCTCGGCGGCGCGCCCGCGCTCGTGTGCGCCGGCCGCCCGTCCGCGCGCAACTTCCCCGCCAACCGCTACCCGTTTCGCGCGAGCAGCCACTTTCTCTGGCTGGTCGGCGACGCTTCGCCCGGCGCGGCGCTCCTCTTCGACGAGGGGCGCGCCACGCTCTTCGTCGAGCCGGCCGCCCCGGACGCGGCGCTCTGGCACGGCCAGCAACCGTCGCCCGAGGCGCTCGGCCGCGCGCTCGGGCTCGAGGTGCGCCCCCTCGCCGCGCTCGACGACGCGCTCGCGTCGCGCCGCGACCTGGTCGCCACGCTCGCCCCCATCGACCCGGCGACCGCCGCCGAGCTCCAGCTTCGGCTCCGGCGCCCGATCGCGACCGCCGAGACAACCCGCGTCGCGGGGCCCGACGCGACGCTCGCCGACGCGATGGTCGAGCTTCGGCTCGTGCACGACGACTGGGCCGTGGACCAGCTTCGCCAGGCCGCCGCCGTGACCGTCGAGGCGCACCTCGCCGGCCTGCGCGCGACGCGCCCCGGCGCCACCGAGGCCGAGGTCGCGGCGGCGATGGAGCACGCGATCGCCCGCCACGCCATGACCACGTCGTACGCGTCGATCGTGACCGTCCACGGCGAGGTGCTGCACCAGGAGCGCCGCGACGGCACCGTCGCAGCGGGCGACCTGCTGCTCGCCGACGTCGGCGCCGAGACGCAGGAGGGCTGGGCGGGCGACGTCACGCGCGTCTGGCCCGCAGCCTCCCGCTTCTCGCCCACGCAGCGCGCGATCTACGACGTCGTGCTCGAGGCGCAGCGCGCCGCGATCGCCGCCGTGCGCCCGGGCACGCGCTACCGCACGGTGCACGAGACGGCCGCCCACGCCATCGTCGCCGGGCTGCACGCGCTCGGCATCTTCCGCGCGACCTCGAGCGTGGCCGACCTGGCCGCGCGCGGCGCGCACGCGCTCTTCTTCCCGCACGGCATCGGCCACCTGCTCGGCCTCGACGTCCACGACATGGAAGACCTCGGCGACCGAGCCGGCTACGCGCCCGGCCGCGAGCGCCCGTCGCGCTTCGGCGACGCCTACCTGCGGCTCGATCGCGACCTCGCGCCGGGCATGTGCGTGACCATCGAGCCAGGCTTCTACCAGGTGCCCGCCATCCTCGACGACCCCGCCCGCGTCGGGCCCTTCGCCGACGACCTCGACCGCGGGGAGCTCGCCAAGTTCGCCGACGTCCGCGGCATCCGCATCGAGGACGACGTCCTCGTCGGCGCGCACGGCGCCGTGGTACTGACGGCGGCGATGCCCAAGACCCCCGACGAGATCGAGCGCCTCGTGGCCGAGCGTCCGCAGGCTGCCACGCCGCTCGGCGCGCGCACGCGGGCCCCGGGGCACGACCTTTGAGCGCCGAGACGCCCGAGCGCGCGATCGACGTGAGCGCCGCGACGCCCATCCTCACGAGCGAGGTGCGCGCGCTGCTCGAGGCGGCCCCCGACGCCATGCTCATCCTCGACGCGTCGGGCACCATCGTCCACGTCAACGCGCACGCCGAGGCCCTGTTCGGCTGGCAGCGCGAGCAGATGATCGGCCACACCGTCGAGATGCTCGTGCCCGAGCGGCTGCGGCGGGCGCACACCGCGCACCGCTCGAGCTACATGACCGCGCCTCGGCCGCGCGCGATGGGCAAGGCCGACGTCGAGCTGTTCGGCGTGCGCGCCGACGGCACCGAGTTTCCGGCCGAGATCAGCCTCAGTCCGCTGCCCACGGCGCGAGGTCACCACGCCGTCGCCGCCATCCGCGACGGCACCGAGCGCCGCCGCGTCGCCGAGGAGCGCGAGCAGCTCGCGCGCACCGCGCACGCGCTCACGCTGCGCGACGAGTTCCTCTCCATCGCGTCGCACGAGCTCAAGACCCCGCTCGCCGCGCTCCAGATCCAGATCGACAACCTGGGGCGCACGGCCCGCCGCGCCGCGCAGGGGGGCCCGATCGAGCCGGTGATCGCGAAGCTCGACGCGATGGCGCGCGCCGGCGGACGCCTCCACCGCCTGGTCGCGCAGCTGCTCGACCTCTCGCGCATCAACGGCGGCCACCTCAACCTCGAGATCGAGCCGCTCGACCTCGCCGAGGTGGTGCTGGGCGTCGCCGAGCAGCTCCGCGACGAGAGCGTCCGCGTCGGCTCCCCGATCGCCATCGACACCGTCACGCTCGCGCTGCACGGCGACCGCCTCCGCCTCGAGCAGCTCGTAGCCAACCTCCTCGGCAACGCGCTCAAGTACGGCGCGGGCAAGCCCGTCTCCGTGCAGCTCGCCCAGCTCGGCGACGGCCGCCTGCGACTCTCGGTCACCGACGGCGGCATCGGCATCGCACCCGAGCACCGCGCGCGGGTCTTCGAGCGCTTCGAGCGCGTCGTCTCGGGGCGCAACTACGGCGGCTTCGGCCTCGGGCTCTGGATCTCCCGCGAGATCGTCTCGGCCCACGGCGGCACGATCGAGGTCGAGAGCGAGGTCGGCGAAGGCGCCACGTTCATCGTCGAGCTCCCCGCCCATCCCCCGAGCCCCAGCGTGCACCCCGCGTCCGCCGTCGCGTCAGGCTGAGCACGCCTCGGCGCCCGCTCAGCGCCGCACGCCCACCACGCGCGGCGCCGCAGCGCCGCCGACCAGGTGCACCTCGAACGAACGCGGCAGCAGCTTGCCGTCGCGCTCGGCG
>CAITLX010000302.1 GCA_903893335.1 uncultured delta proteobacterium
CCGCCCCTCCTGATCTTATATAAATTTTTAATTAACCCATCTTAACTAAGCTTCACCCCACCCCCAGCCCTCCCGAAGGGAGGGAGAAAAGGTGCCCTGGCGGGCGGCCGGCTCATCGTCGCTCCGCTCCTCTTCGCGCTCGCGCTCGGCGTGGGGGCCTGCGCGTCCTCTGGCGCGGGCGACGACGCGGCGCCGCCGGACGCGTACGACCGCCGCGCGCTCGTGGATGCGCTGAAGGGCGATCTGGCGGCCGAGGGGCTCGTCGTCGACGAGGGGAGCTTCGGCATCTTCCACGTCGAGGACTGCGCCGACCTGCCGTCGTGCTTCGGCAACAACCCCGCGTCTCCCTACGGGCTCGCGTTCGTTCCTCCCGCGCCCGGCGAGGCGCTGGTCGACCTCGGCGCGCCCTTCGTGAAGGCTGGCGCGCGCGCCGTGTGGCGCATGCGCGAGGACGAGGCCGTCGTCACGATCCTGCGCACCCCGCCGGCCGCGCGCTACCTCGGCGTTCGAAGCTACGTGTTCTCGCGCGCCGGTGAGACGCTGTTCGCGAGCCTCGGCGACACGCTCAACGAGCTCGTGCTCGACACCGAGGGGAGCGCGACCGCGTTCGACGCCGAGGCCGCCGTCATCACCACGGCCGACCGCGCGCTCGACGCGCGCCTGCGCGCGCTGCTCGCGGCCCACGGCGTGGGCGGGATCGCCAACAGCGACGTCGTGCCGCCGTCGGTCGCGCGCCTCGGGCTGGGCGCCGAGGCCGACGCGCTGACCCTGCTCCTGCGCGTCGCGCTGTTCGACGACGGCGCGGCGGGCGATGCCTGGCTCGCGGCCCCACCCGCGCTGGTGCTGCGCGTGCGCCCCGCAGCGGAGCGCCCGATCGACGCTTTCCCTGCCCCCGCGCTGCGCACGCGGGGGACGGGCACGACCGAGGCCGGCCAGGCCGACGCGCTCGCGGCGCTCGAGCAGGCGGCGCGAGCGGCGTTCGCGGACCGCGTCGTCGACGCCGTCGGCGTGGCCCCGCTCGATCTTCGCGGATGGGCCTGCCTCTCGGGTGGAACCCAGTGCCTGGGCGACAACGCGGACGCCCTCTACACAGCCTCGCTGCCGATCGTGCTGGGCTCCGCCGATCGATTGGTCGTGCTCGGCGTCGACCACACGCGCGCGGGCAAGGCGACCTACACCAGCCTCGCGGCGTACGACACGACGCGCCAGCTCGGCGTCGGAGGGACGAGCGATCGCGACTTCGGCGGCTCGGCCGCGGTCTACCTCCCGGGCGACGCGCGCGCCGACGGGCTGTTCGCCGTCTCGTTCGCGCGCGATTGCCAGGGAGAGGCGCACTGCTTCACCGTCGGTACGGCGTTCCCGGGCATCGCGCTCGACGCGCCCGTGAGCATCGCCGAGCGCGCGTACCTCGAGCCCTCCACGCGCACCGGCCCGCTGGGAGCCGAGCTGCTGCGCCCGCGCGTGCTGCGCGTGCGCCCGCGGTAGCCCTCTCACCTCGAGCGCATCGCGACCAGTCCGCCGATGACGCCGACGTAGGCCGCGCCGTCCGCGCCGAGCGAGATGGGCGCGTAGTAGTTGTCGAGGCCGAAGCCGTCGCCGATCCGCGCGCTCCAGCGCGTCTGGCCCGAGGCGAACTCGATCGTGGTGAGGAACCAGCCGTCCGCGGTGCGCGTCCACGAGTAGACGGCGTCGCTGGCGACCGAGAGCTTGGAGACGACCGAGGGGGCCGACTCGCTCGACGTCCAGACCGCGTCGCACCCCGACGCGTCGGCGCGGACGTCGATGCGCGTGAAGCCGGGCGTGGTCGTCGCGGTCCCGAGCACGGAGGCGGGGCTCGCGTAGCCGTAGTTGTTCTCGACCACGAGCGAGCGGTTGCAGCCGATGAGCGAGTTCTCGGTGCCGCCGAGGCGGTCGCCGAAGACGGGGACCTCGCAGAGCTTGCGCGCACCCGCGCGCTCCTTGCCCCGCGCGTACACGAGCACGTTCATGCGCGGGTCGGCGTTGTCGGTCACGGCGACCCACCCGTCGCCGAACAGGGTCGGCGTGGTGCCCGAGCCGAAGTTGACCTGCCCCGGCTTGAGGCGCGCGCCGCGATCGTACGCCTCGCGCCAGGTGACGGTCGGCGCGCCGCTCGCGTCGACGTCGAGGCGGTAGAGCGCGTGGTCGGTGACGACGAACACGCCGCCGGTCTCGTCCACCGCGAACGAGTTGCCGATCGCCTCGCCCGCCAGCCGCAGCGTGCGCGCCTGCTTCGAGGCCGGATCGATGAAGCCGACGGCCCCCGCCTCGGTGACGTACCAGACGCGCCCCGCCCAGTCGGGCAGCGCCGACTCGATGGTGCCGTCGGCGGCCACGAGCGCGCCGGGGCCCGTCGTGAGGTCGAGCGTCTCGACGACGTCGAACGATCCGGTGCCCGGGTTCGCCGCGAGGCGAAGGATGCGGTCGTCGGCCGTGGCCACGACCACGCGCGAGCGCTCGTCCAGGTAGAAGTAGCCGCCTGCGCCGAACGTCGTCGCCGAGCTTCCGGTGGGCAATCCGTCGTAGCGCGCGAGCACCGTCAAGGTCGTCGGGTCGAGCATCAGCAGGTGCCGGTCGCCCGCGATCGCGATGCAGACGGTGAGGATGCGCCCCTCGGCGTCGAAGGTCAGGCTCGCGCACTCGCCGCCGAGCGTGGCCTGCACGACGTCGAGGTCGGGCGACGCGGGGCCCGCCCACGCGTACGTGTCGCTCATGTACGTGTCGCCGTGCAGGTTGCTCGTGCCGCTCGGCGCGAGAAACGGGTGCGCCGGGGCCGGACAGGCCGTCGCGTGGCCTCCGGTCTGCGGTGCGGCGGACGCGGGTTCGAGCGGAGCGGCCTCGGTGCCGGAGCACGCTGCGCCGAGCGCGGCGAAGGCGACGCAGGGGAGGAGCCGCGAGCGAGGGCCAATCATGCGGACAGCGTAGCGGGTGCCGGTGCGCGGCAGAAGCCCGGGCCCGCGGGGCCGCCGAGCCGTCACGCGAACGGTCAGTTGACGTCGAGCGACGCCGGGCGCGCGGCCGAGGCCCGCACGTCGCGCAGGAACGCGGCGATCTCGGGCCAGAGGCGCGCGGGCGAGATGCGAAGCTCGGCGATCGACCGGGCCTCGAGCAGCTTCGCGCCGGGGATCTCGGCGGCGAGCACGGCGGCGTCGCTGAGCGCGTGCAGGCGGTCGTAGCCGTGCCCGATGATGAGCGTCGGCACGCGGATGGCGCGCCGCTGGCGCGAGGCCGGCACGACGGGGCCGACCAGCACGCCGTGCAGCACGGCCTTGATGACCTCGGGGGGGAGCGAGGCGGTGTTCATGAAGCTCGCGAGCCAGCCGACCGGCGGGCGCGGAATGCGGCGCACGACGCCCGCGAACGCGCGCACGACCGGCGCGGCGAAGTCGACGGCGGTGATCATCGGGACGAACAGCAGCGCGGCGACCGTCGTCGACTGCTCCATCACGGGCATCTCGATGAACAGCGCGAGGCAGCGCTCGGGCGCGGTGACGGCGAACTGCAGCGCGGTGATGGCGCCGAGCGACACGCCGCCGATGATGGCGCGATCGATGCCGAGGTGATCGAGGCAGGCGACCGCCTGCTCGGCGAAGAAGTCGACGCGTAGCTCGCGCGGGTCGAGCGGCTTGTCGCTCTGGCCGTGCCCGAGCAGATCGAGCAGCACGACGCGGTGCCCCTCGCGCGCGAAGCGCTCGGCGAGGCTGCGGTTGAGCAGCGAGTCGAGCAGGATGCCGTGCATCAGCAGGCAGGGGACGCCCTTCTCGCCGTGGATCTCGTAGGCGAGCCGGTGTCCGTGCCAGGTGAACGTGCCCGTCGTCGTGGGTAGCAAGGCCAGGGTGTCTCCGGGGTGGTGCTCCTGACTACTACGCCTGCGGCGACGAACCGTCGACGCGAGCGTGCGCGAGCGAGTCGCTACTTGACCGCCGGCTTGGCCGCCTTGTTGACCGCAGGGGCCTTGGTGGTCGGCGCCGCCGGCTTCGCGGTCTGCGTCGCCACGGCGGCGGCGGTCGCCGCGGGAGCCACGGCGCGCGCGGCGCCCGAGGTCGACGAGGCGGAGGACGAGGAGGCAGCCGTGAGGCCCATGGCGAGCGCGACGACGAGGCCGATGACGAGCACGACGATGCCGCCGGCCTTGCCCCAGAAGCCGGTGTAGCTCGTGACGCTCTCACCGGTGGTGGTGTCCATCCGCGCGAGATCGACCTGCTGCGAGACGCCGCGGCGGAACCACCCGACGACGCGGATGGGCTGGCCGACGATCTTCGCGACCTTCTTCCAGCCGAACCAGAGGTTGCCGAGCGGACCGAAGAGCGACTCGTAGTTGATCATCATGAGGCCGCCGCCGCGGTCCTCGATGGTGAAGTCCTCGTCGACGCGGTTGCCGGCGTCGGCGCGCCCGATGACGCGCCCCTCGAGCACGACGGGCCGCCCGCGGAGCGGCGACGCGTACGGGTCGCTCATGAGATCGAGCACGGAGGCCGGCGCCGCGCTCGACAGCGAGCCGAAGCGGTACAGCCCGCGCACCGTGAGGCCGAGGCCGACGCCGAAGAGGATGAGCCCGACCGAGCCCATCGCGACGGCGGGGAAGTCGGCGAGCGCGCTCACCCCGGCGACGAGCGCGAAGAGAGCGCCGAGCAGCCACGGCGAGAAGTGGATCATGACCTCGAGGCCGAACGACGAGTAGAGCCGGGCGACGTCGAGCGGCTGGCCGTGGGCGTCCGTCTTCTCGAAGCCGAAGAGCGGGGCGCGCCCCATGCGGACGGCCTGCTCGCCGAGCGCGCGGATGCGCTTGCCGGTGAGCGGGTGGGTCGAGCCGAGCTCGCTCACGCTGCCCCACGGGTTGTAGATGTCGAAGAGCATCACCTTCTCGAGGCGGCGCAGCCCCTCGTGGGTCGCCGAGAGCGGCATGGGAGCGCTGGCCGCCTGCCCCCAGGGCGCGGCCACCGCGCCGGCCGGCTGCATCGCCGGGGTCTGCCCCGCCTGCACCATTGCCTGGTAGGCGAAGCCGGTGCCCGCGGCGGCGCGGCCGTCGCTGATCCCCATTGCGCGCGTGCCGCCGAGGAACCGCGCGCGCAGCGGCGAGGGCTCGACGCGGGTGAGCCCATAGGCGATCTTGACGAGCGCCATCGACAGCGCGTCGGGCTCGCCGACCTCGGCCCCGGCGAACTCGTCGGCGTAGTACTCGCGGGCGCGCGACAGCAGGAGCAGCAGGTAGGTGCCGACGGTGTAGAAGCCGAGCGCGACGAGCGCGACGGGCAGCCCGGGGCGCGAGTTGCCGCGCCCGCGGATGTTGCGGGCCACGACGTACACGTTCCACAGCACGTTGAGCAGCGTCGCGGCGATCGTCATCACGATGAAGTCGCGGTGCACGATGTGGCCGAGCTCGTGGGCGTACACGGCGGCGAGCTCGCGGTCGTCGAGGTACTGGAAGAGCCCGCTCGTGACGACGAGCCGCGCGTTGCCCGCGTGCGAGCCGTAGCAGTAGGCCTGCGGGGCGCCGTCGTCGATGACGTAGAGGCGCGGGACGGGGACGCCGTTGCGCTGGCAGACGCCGGCGACGAACGAGGCGACCTGCGGCCGCACCTGCCCGAGCTCGTCGAGGGAGCTCGGCCGCGCCTTGTAGAGGAAGCGCTGGGTGAGATCCATCAGCCAGGGGGAGATGAGCCAGGTGAGGAAGGCCCACGCGACCGTCAGCGCCACCCCGAGGGCCGTGCCGGCGAGGACGCCGACGTCGCCGGCCGCGATGGCGATCGCGGCGAAGGTCGCGAAGACGAACCCGCTCAGGAAGCCGAGCGTGAGGAACGAGGCGAAAATCGTGCGACCGCGCATGCGTGCAACCTCCGAACGGGCCCGAGAGTAGGCGGGGCCGGCGCGCCACACAAGCGGTGCGCCCGGGCGCGGCCGAGGGGGCCCCGGCGCCCGCGTCGCGCGCTCGGCGCGCTCGCGGAGGGCGCGGCGAAGTCTGGAATGTGCAATCGGAGCGTCAGAAGTCTGGCGACGAATGGTTTGCGCCTCTCGTCATGGTCTTGACGAATGAAGAAGTTCGCGCAGTTGGCGCTGGCCGCACACGCGCAAAGCGTCAACGTTCACCCTGCTCACCAGCAATCATTGCGGGGTGCGATTCCTCTCAAGGAAGCGCCCGCGGACCCGTCCAGGCAAGTTACTCACAGGCCATCTCCAGCGGCGCAGCTCCTGCGTTGCGGTAGCGGCTACGAATGGAGGGTTTTCCAATGAAGCGCATGAGTGTTCTGTTCCCTGGGACCGCGATTCTTCTGGGCGCCATCGTGCCCGGAATGACCGCTTGCACGAGCGAAGCTGGCTCCGCCGACGGCGACCCCGTCGACCAGGCCGCAGAGGCGCTCGGAGCGCCGGTGACCGGCTGCTCGACCGGCCTGAGCGGGTACGTGGCCCTGACCAAGACGCTCACGCTCACCCTCTCGGCGGGCACCGCGACGGTGCTCTCCGCGCCGGGCGGCAAGCTGACGGGCAACGGCAACACCTGCGTCAGCGGCGCGACCACCTTGACGACGACCAACGTGTCGAAGCTGGTGGTCAATGGAACGGGTGGCGCCGACAAGTTCATCCTCGATCTCCTCCCTGGCGCGTTCGGCACGTCGATCTTCTCGGCTTCCGGCGGCGTCACGGTCGACCTCGGCGCAGGCGCGGACGCCTTCATGGTCCGTGGCAGCACGGGCGCGGACACCTACAAGTTCGGCGAGTCCGGCACGGCGGTCTACGCCGAGCTCTCGGGCGACAAGGTCGCCGACGTGAAGGTGCTCCTCACCGCCGGCGGCGGCAACTCGCTCGCGCTCACGGTGAGCACCGGCGCGGGCATCGACAACTTCAGCGGCGTGCCGCTGACCACCGAGGTCCTGTCGTTCGCGGGCACGACGCTCAGCCCGACGATCTCTTCGCTGACGAAGGCCATCACCGTCTACGGCGGCGCGGGCAACGACATCCTGCAAGGCGGCACGGGCAGCGACACGCTGTACGGCGGCGACGGCGACGACACGTTCAAGACGGACGCGACCGGCGCCGACGGCGCCGACACGTACTGGGGCGACGTCGGCACCGACGTCATGGACTACAGCCTGCGCGACGTGTCGCACGCGATCACCGTCACCGTCGGGCCGCACTTCGCGAACGCCGTCGGCACCGGCGACCTGAGCGTCGGCGCGACGATCACCAACCTCGACACCGAGGACCTGGTCATCAAGATCGACGGCGCCGCGCCGGTCACGACCACCTTCTCGGCCCCGGCGGACGCGGCAGCCGTCGCCTCGCAGATCAACGCAGCGGTGGGCGCGACGGTCGCCACGGTGAACTCGGCGAACTTCCTCGTCCTGGCCACCACGACGGCGGGCATCGTCGGCACGCTCGAGGTCGTCAGCGGCACGGCGCTCACCGACCTCGGTCTGTCGGCGGCGGTGTCCACGGTCGCGGACGCCAACGACGGCTACACGGGCGAGAACGACGACGTGACCTACACCGTGGAGAACATCTACGGCGGCAAGGGCGACGACACCATCACCGGCAGTGACCAGAAGAACGTCATCAACGGCAACGACGGCGACGACACCATCGAGGGCGGCGCGAACGCCACCTGCACCGCGCTCGCCAACGGTGACGTGCTGAGCGGCAATGCGGGCGACGACGTGCTCGTGGTCGCGAAGGCCAACTGCTGGGCCGTGCTGAACGGCAACCTCGGCGCCGACAAGGCCGACTTCGGTGGGCGCACGCTCGCCGTGACGGTCACCATCGACGGCGCCGCGAACGACGGCGAGGCTCCGCTCACCGAGAAGGTCAACGTCGCGCTCGACATCGAGACGGTGGCCGGCGGCGCGGGCAACGACGTCATCACGGGCAGCGTCAACGCCGACACGCTGATCGGCAATGCCGGCAACGACACGCTCAACGGCGGCGCTGGCGAGGACACCCTGGTGGGCGGCCTCGGCGACGACACCCTGAACGGCGGCGCTGGCTTTGACACGGCCGACTACAGCGCCGAGAGCGCGGACCTGACCATCACGCTCTGCGACGAGCCGGCCATGGCGACGGGCGCCCCGGCGCACTGCCCGGCTGCCAACGACGGCGACGTGCTGCTCGAGGCCGACCAGGTGGTCAACTGCGAGCACGTCCTCGGCGGCACGGGGCTGGACAGCATCACGGCCGACCCGGTCGCGGTCGTGGACGTCACCCTCGAGGGCGGCGCGAACGACGACATCCTGACCGGCGGCCCCGGCGACGACCACCTCTTCGGTGACGCCGGCAACGACCAGCTGCTCGGCCTCGGCGGCGACGACTACCTGGAAGGCGGCGCGGGCGACGACACGACCCTCGGCGCGCTCGACGGCGGCAACGGCGCAGGCGACATCTGCCTGTCGGACGCAGCCGACGTGACGACCTCGCCGGCGACGCTCAACTGCGAGCTCTGAAAAGAGAGGCCCGAGCTCCCCGCTCCCCCCCGCCGAGCCGGGCCCCCGCGAGGCCGACTCTCGAAAGAGAGCCGGCCTCGCGGCTTTTTGTGTCGTCACGAATCGCCATGGGTTTGACGTCCGCGCCTCGCGCCGCGTCAAGCCGTCGCCTCCGGCGCGTCGGGCGGGCGACCAACGCCGCGGAAGCGCGGCTGACGCGAGGGGCACGGGGCGTGCAAACGCGTGGAGGCACGCTCGGCAGGAAGCTCGAGCCACGACCCGAGGAGAGACGATGATCCGCACCTTCAGGGGACGCCACGCGGCGGCGCTCGGGGCTCTGTTCTGCGCGGCGCTGGCCAGCGGATCGAGCGGCTGCGCGGGGGGGGACGACGCAGCGGCGAGCGGGGGCGGCGCGGCTGGGTCCGGCGGCGACGCCACGGCCGGCGGCGGCGGAGGAGGCTCGGGTGGTACTGGCGGCGTTGGCGGTGCAGGCGGCGGCGGTGGTGTGGACCCCGGCGACGGTGGCGCGGACGACGCGGAGAGCCCCCGCAATGGTGGGTACGAGGGGGTCGACCTCTCGACTGTGCCGGTGGGCACGGCTCCGACCGGCTGCGTCGGCGGCCTCGACACCGGCACGAAGAAGCTCTCGCTGCACCTCGACGCCACGGTCGGCGCGCTGCTCTTGCAGGCGCCGTCGGGCGGCATCACCGCCAACGGCGTCGCGTGTACTGCGGGCGACGGATCGCCCGCCACCGCTGCGACCACGGAGAGCATCGAGGTGACCGGGGGCGACGAGGACGATATCGTCGTCGTGGACCTGTCGCAGGGCTCGTTCGGCGCGGCGATCCTCTCGAGCGGCGGCGCGATCCGCGGCGACCTCGGTGGGGGCCACAATGCCTTCGCGCTGCTCGGTACGGCCGGCAGCGACGTCGTGCGCGCGGGCCAGAGCGGTGCGAGCGTCGCGTTCGACGTGACCAACGACGGAGCGGCCGATCTCTTCGTCGCGGGCGCGACGACGCTGACGGTGAGCCTCGGGCCGGGGGCCGACACGTTCCACGCGACCGGCGCGAGCGGCACGGGCGACGCGCTCTCGGCGTCCGTGGTCGTTTATGGGGGCGACGACGACGACCTGCTCGAGGGGGGCGCAGGCGACGACGTGCTGCACGGCGGGCAGGGGCGCGACACCTTCGTGACCGCGTCGGCGCGCGACGGTGCCGACACGTACGACGGAGGCGACGACGGCGACCTCATCGACTACTCGGCGCGCGTGGAGGCGCTCGCGGTGTCGCTCGACGACGTCGCGAACGACGGAGCGAGCGGCGAGGGGGACTCGGTGCAATCGACGGTCGAGAGCGTGCTGGGCGGGAGCGGCGACGACGTGCTCATCGGCAGCGCGGGCGCCAACGTGCTCGTGGGCGGCAAGGGCAACGACACGCTCAGCGGCGGCGACGGGGACGACACGTTCGACGAGTCCGAGCCTGGCGACGGGGCGGACGTGCTCAACGGCGGCGGCGGCGCCGACAAGGTGACCTACGAGGGGCGCACCGCGAACCTGTCGATCACGCTCTGCGCGAGCGCAGCGCTCGTCGGCTGCACAGTTGGGGAGTGCGCTTGCGCGGCCAACGACGGCGAGGCGGCCGAGCACGACACGCTCGTGAACGTCGAGCACGTCGCGGGAGGCGCGGGCGCGGACACGATGGTGGGCGACGCCTCGGACAACAACCTCTACGGCAACGGCGGCGACGACTCGCTCTCGGGCGGCGACGGCAACGACTACCTGTACGGCGACGAGGGCAGCGACAAGCTCTTCGGAGGCAACGGCGACGACTACCTCGACGGCGCGGCGGGCACCGATACCTTCGACGGCGGAGGCGGCACGGGCGACATCTGCATCGTCGCGGCGAGCGAGAGCCGCGTCGCCTGCGAGCTCTACTGAGCGGATCGCACCGGTGGCGCGATGCCGCTGCGCGGACCTCGGTCGCGCGCCGGGCGGGCGCTGCGAGGCGCGAGCGCGCGCAGCCGCTCGACCATGCGGACCAGAGCCTCGGTGTCGCGCGAGCAGTAGGCGAGGAGCGCCTCGCGCAGGCCGGCTCGCTCGTCGGCGGGCAGCGTGGCGTCGAACATCAGGC
>CAITLX010000303.1 GCA_903893335.1 uncultured delta proteobacterium
ACGAGCGCCTCGGTCATCGTCATGAGGTTGTCGTGCAGGCTGAGGTAGACCGTGCCCACGGCCTCGGCGTACGAGGCCGACAGGTGCTTCTCGGCGTAGTAGCCCACGGGCACGACCTGGCGGAGCATGAGGCGCATCTCCGCGGCGATCTCGGGCAGGTACTGGTCCACCACGTCGTAGGCGGCGCCGAGCGCGTCCACCCACGCGGGCACCTCGCGGCCGCCGAGGTCGATGGCGTTGCCGCTCTTGTCCGGGTGCGCCTCGAACATCGCGAGCGGGTTGGCGTCGACGAGCGCGAGCGCGAGCCCCTCGCGGATGCGCGCGAAGGGGTGGGTGATCGTGACGCCCGCGTCGCTCTGCGGCGCGAGGGTCGAGAGGTCGATCGTCGTGCGGTGCGTGGCGTAGTCGAGGTCGAGCGCTCCGGGGAGGAAGCGCACCGCGCGAGGCATGGGATCGAAGCGCAGCACGTGGCCGAGCGGGAGCGAGCCGAGCTCGCCGATCGGGCGCGCGAGCTCGACGCCCTCGGCGGGGAGCACGCGCAGCCGCGCGAGCTCGAGCAGCGTGGCAAGCGCCACCCGCTGAAGCACGGCCTCGAGGCCGTCGGGCGGCGTACGCGCCATCGCCGCCGTGCTGGCCCAGCGCACGAGCACCGACACGTCGGGGGAGCGAATGAGCAGGGGCGCCACGGCGGGCTCGCGGCGCGAGACGTCGAGCAGCACCCGCAGCGCGCGGTCGAGCTCGAGCGTGACGGCGCGCGAGACGCGCGCCCGCGGTAGCGCGAGCAGATCGCGCAGCACCGTCGAGAGGTAGCGCCCGTAGACGTCGCGCAGCGTCGCCGAGCCGGGCGAGGGCACGGTGAGGTCGTCGGGCGGCGCGAGGGGAGGGCGGCGCGTCGGCGCGGCGGCGGGTGACGTCATCGCCCCGGAGGGTAGCAGGCGTCGGCGCCCCTCGCGGCAACGGGTCGCGTCGGCGCAGTTGACGGCGTCGCGCGACCCTCCCATAGCGTGACCTACCCGCCGTGCCGCACCTGCGCGTGATGACCTACAACGTCCGGTACTTCGGGCACGCGACCCGGGGGCTGGCCAGCACGCGCGCGGCGGTGCGGCGCATCGCGCGGGCGCTGGCGACGCTCGACCCTCTGGTCGACATCGTCTGCCTGCAAGAGGTCGAGACCGCGTCGCTTCGATCGACGGTCGCGCACCCCAAGAGCCACGCGGAGGAGACGCAGCTCGAGCGCCTGATGGCGGCGCTCGGCGACGAGCTGGTGGCGGCCGGCCAGCCGGCCGATGCGTATGAGGCGTATTACTTCCCCGCGCACCAGTACCGCCTGGGCGGCGAGGTGCAGATCTACACGACCGGGCTGGCGATCCTCGCGCGCCGCGAGTTCGTCATCGATCGGCACAACGCGGGCGAGCCGCACGACATCACCCACCGACGGCTCCACGCGGTTCGGCGCCTCAAGCAGACGCGCATCTGCGCGCACGTGCGCTTCGTGCACCGCAGCGGCCACTCCATCGACGTGTTCAACACGCACCTGTCGCTGCCGTCGGCGATGACGCGCGCGTTCTGGACGCAGCCGCGGCGGCTCGGCTGGGGCCCCAACCAGCTCGAGGAGGCGCGCAACCTCATGCGCTTCGTCGAGGCCGAGCGCGGCAGCGACCGCTACCTCGTCGTCGGCGACTTCAACGCGCTGCCCGGCTCGCCGGTCTACCGCTACCTGGTCGAGGAGGCTGGGCTCGTCGACGCCTTCTCCCACGCGACCGCGCGCGACGAGGAGGCCCTGCGCACGTTCCCGACCGCCGGCTTCATGCGCCTGCGCATGCACCTCGACCATGTGCTCAGCGGGCCCCGGCTCGAGTGGCTCGATTTCGACGGCACGCACCCGTTCGGAGGGCGCGACGGCGCGTTCCACGGCCTCTCCGACCACGTGCCGCTCATCGGGCGCTGCCGCGTGCCGGCCACCCGCCGCCCCCCCGCGTGACGCGGGCGCTCGAGGCGGGGCGGGCGTAACGTAGCGAGCCATGCACCCTGAAGGCTCGCAGTGGGACAGGTACCAGCGCTCGCTCTGCGGCTGCGCCGAGGTGCCCCTCTGGCTCGACACGAGCCGCATGCCGCCGGACGACGAGGCCACCGTGGCGCTCCTCGGGCGCGCGTTCTCCGAGATGGACGCGCTCGAGGCGGGCGCCATCGCGAACGCCGACGAGGGGCGCGCGGTCGGGCACTACTGGCTGCGCGCGCCCGAGCTCGCCCCCACGCCCGAGATGCGCGCCGCCATCGAGGGCACGCTCGCGCGCGTGCGCGCGTTCGCGCGCGACGTGCACGCCGGCGCGGTGCGGCCCGAGCGCGCGGCGAGGTTCACCGACCTGCTCGTGGTCGGCATCGGGGGCTCGGCGCTGGGCCCGCAGCTTGCGGCCTCGGCGCTCGGAGGCCTCTCCGACAGGCTCGCCCCGCACTTCCTCGACAACACCGACCCCGACGGCATCGACCGCGTGCTCGGCTCGCTCGGCGAGCGGCTCGACGCCACGCTCGTGCTCATCGTCTCGAAGTCGGGCAGCACGCCCGAGACGCGCAACGGCATGGTCGAGGTGGCCTCGGCCCTGCGCGCGCGCGGGCTGCGCTTCGGCGCGCACGCGGTCGCGATCACCGGCGAGGGCAGCGCGCTCGACGCCTACGCGCAGGCCGAGGGGTTCCTCGCGCGCTTCCCGATGTGGGACTGGGTCGGCGGGCGCACGTCGTTGATGAGCGCGGTGGGGCTGTTGCCCGGCGCGCTGCAAGGGCTCGACGTCGACGCGATGCTCGAGGGCGCTCGCGCGATGGACGCCGCCACGCGCGTGCATGATGCGCGCAACAACCCCGCGGCGCGCCTCGCGCTCGCCTGGCACGCCGCCGGCGCAGGGCGCGGCGCGCGCGACATGGTCGTGCTCCCCTACAAGGACCGCCTCGATCTCCTCGGGCGCTACCTGCAGCAGCTCGTCATGGAG
This sequence comes from uncultured delta proteobacterium, assembly GCA_903893335.1. Lineage (GTDB taxonomy): Bacteria > Myxococcota_A > Polyangia > Polyangiales > Polyangiaceae > CAITLX01. The sequence goes on from CAITLX010000303.1 coordinate 2,982, forward strand.
TCGCTCGGCAAGGAGCGCGATCGCCACGGGCGCGTGGTGCACCAGGGGCTCGCGGTCTACGGCAACAAGGGCTCGACCGACCAGCACGCGTACGTCCAGCAGCTTCGCGACGGCGTCGCCAACTTCTTCGTCACGTTCGTCGAGGTGCTGCGCGACCGCGAGGCGCCGAGCCTCGAGGTCGAGCCGGGCGTGACCTCGGGCGACTACCTCGCGGGCTTCCTGCTCGGCACGCGCGCGGCGCTGCACGAGGCGGGGCGCCCTTCGCTCACCATCACCGTCGAGCGCGCCGACGCGCGCGCGCTCGGCGCCCTCATCGCGCTCTTCGAGCGCGCGGTCGGACTCTACGCCTCGCTCGTCGACGTCAACGCGTACCACCAGCCCGGCGTCGAGGCGGGCAAGCGAGCGGCTGCCAGCGTGCTCGCGCTGCAGCGTCGCCTGCTCGCCGCGCTCGCCGAGCGCGCGGCCCCCGCGACGGCGGCCGAGCTCGCGGACGCGGCGGGGCAGGGCGACGACCCCGAGACGGCGTGGAAGATCCTCGCGCGGCTCGCGGCCAACCCCGGTCGCGGCGTGCGACGGGTGAGCGGCGCGGGCCCCGCCGACGCGCAGTTCGCGCGCGAGGCGTGAGCCGCCCGCCGCGTCACGGGCGGATGTGCTGGTTGGAGCGGAACGCCGCGAGGTCCTGCTCGGTCAGCGGCGCGAAGCCGACGACGCGGTGCTCGCGGCCGCGCAGCAGCGCAGCCTGCATGGGGAAATCGGCGACGACGCTGTGCAGCTTCGCCGGCTCGCGCGCGAGGGCGGCCGCGTCGTCGAGCGTCGCGCCCTTCTCGTCGTAGATCGTCAGGTGCAGGAACGTCCCCGTGGGGGGCGGAAGCTCGAGGGCGACGATGACGCGGTAGAGGCGGAAGCCCTCCCCCTCGCGCGCCGCGATGACCGCGCCGGGCGTGCTGTCGCCGACCCCGTCGGGGAGCGCGGGCAGGGAGGGCGAGCGCCGGCAGCCGAGCGCCAGCGCGGCGGCGAGCACGCCGCACGCGAGCGCCCGCCGGGCGTCACTTCGGGAAGGCCAGCTTGCAGGCATCGAGCTGCGCCGCGTCGATCGGCGGCTCGTCGAAGGTGGGGGGCGTGGCGAAGGGGGGGTGGTCGAAGTCGAACATGTCGAGCAGCGCGTCGGAGTTGGCGTCGCGCCGCGTGAACGCGGGCAGTCCGAACTTGGCCTCGACGAAGCGCAGCACCGAGCTGTGGCTGTGCACGACGTGCGACACGTACTGCTTCTTGGCGAAGGGGGAGACGACGATGAGCGGCACGCGGAAGCCGTAGCGGTCGAAGCCGCCGAGCTCGGGCTCCTTGTTCGGAGTGAGGTCGTCGGGCACGCAGGCGCTCGGCGGCGCGACATGGTCGTAGATGCCGCCGTTCTCGTCGTAGGTGATGAACAGCGCCGAGGTCGCCCACGCGGGGCTGTGCAGCAGCGCCTGCACCTGCTGCCAGACGAAGTGCTGGCCGACCTGCACGTCGGACGGCGGGTGTTCGTCGGTCTCGACCCACGACTTCTCGGCGAAGCTCGGGTCGATGAACGAGACGGCGGGCAGGGTGCCGGCGGCTGCGTCCTTGGCGAACTCCGACACGTCGACGAAGCGCGGGCGCGTCTCGGCGCTCGTGACGAGCGAAAAATCGAGGATCGCTGCGCCGGGCACGTCGCTCCGGTACACCTTCCAGTCGATCTTCGCGTCGGTGAGCGCGTGGAAGATGCCCCTCGAGCCCGACGGCGCGAAGACGTTCTCGCTCAGGCCGAACGAGGTGCCGGCGTAGAGGTACAGGCGGTTCGGGTAGGTCGGGCCGAGCAGGCCGGCGAAGTAGCGGTCGGCGATCGGAAACTGCGACGCGAGCGCGTAGTAGAACGGCAGGTCGGTGCCGTCGTACCAGCCCATCGCGCGCTCGCCGCCGGGCTGGTTCGAGACGTAGTAGCCGTCCATCTTCCCGTCGTCGTACTGCGTGTGCGCGCCGCTCCACTCGTGGTTGGTGTCGCGCACGCAGTAGGTGTCGAGGTGGTGCCAGGGGCTCGTCGTGGCCCCGCCGAGCGTGGTGGGGTTCGACGCGTTCGCGGGCGGGACGTCGAGGGTCTGCCCAGCCGGCGGCGTGAAGCGCCCGAAGTAGTGGTCGAACGAGCGGTTCTCCTGCATGAGGATGACGATGTGCTCGACCGGCATGGCGGCGCCCGTGCGAGCGCTGCAACCGAGCGTCGCGTCGGCCGCGGCACCGACGGCGAACGCGCAAGATTCGCGCGCGGTCGCCGCCTGGTCGTCGGCCTGGCAGGTCGGGGCTCCGCCCGCGCCTGCGGCACCTCCCGCTGCGCCCGGCGCCGGCGCCGCGTCGTCCGACGACGAGCAACCGATCGCGAGGGCCACGCCGCACCACCACCAAGCGTTTCGCATGGCCCACGAGCTTACACGACCTGCCGCTGCGCTGGCGTGTCGGCTCCGTGGCGAGCGGGTGACGGCCAAACCGAGCAACGAAACCCTCGCACATTCGCGCGCATCGGCGCTAAGCTCGCACGTAAAGCGGGGGCTTCGCCGGGTGGGGGTTCCGCGGGCCAATGTCCAAAGTCTTGGTAGTCGACGACCAGCGCAATTTGCGCGCGACGCTGGTCATGATGTTGCGCGGGGCGGGGTACGACGTCGACGAGGCGGGGGACGCCGACGAGGGGTGCGATCTCGCCACGAAGGGGGCCTACGACGTCGTCCTGACGGACCTGCGTCTCGGGCCGGGCGACGGCATGCGCGTGCTGCGCGCTGCTCGCGAGATCCCGGGCCCCCCCGAGGTCATCGTCATGACGGCGTTCGGCACGATCGAGAGCGCGGTCGAGGCGATGCGCGACGGCGCGTTCGACTACGTCGAGAAGCCGTTCGGCGAGCGCGAGCTCGTCGTGAAGGTCGAGAAGGCGCTGGAGAAGCGGCGCCTCGAGGGGCAGGTCCAGGCCTTCGCCTCCGAGTTCAAGGAGCGCTACGGCTTCGCCAACGTCGTCGGTCGGTCGCAGGCGCTGCGCGATCTGCTCGCGCGCGTCGTCAAGATCGCGCCGACCGACGCCACCGTGCTCATCACCGGCGAGAGCGGCACGGGCAAGGAGCTCGTCGCCAAGGCCATCCACGCGAGCAGCCGGCGCGCGGACCGCCCGTTCATCCCCGTCAACTGCGCCGCCATCAGCGACACGCTGCTCGAGAGCGAGCTGTTCGGGCACGCGCGCGGGGCCTTCACGGGCGCCGCGTCGGCGCGCAAGGGCATGTTCGAGGAGGCCGACGGCGGCACCTTCTTCTTCGACGAGATCTCGGAGACGACCCCGGCGTTCCAGGCGAAGCTCCTGCGCGCCCTGCAAGAGGGGGAGATCCGCCGCCTCGGCGAGAACCGCCCCATCCTCGTCGACGTCCGCGTCATCGCCGCGACCAACCAGGACCTGCTCGCCGCGGTCGCCGACAAGCGCTTCCGCCAGGACCTCTACTACCGCCTGGCCGTCGCGCGCCTGCACCTGCCGCCGCTGCGCGAGCGGCGCGAGGACATCGCGCAGCTCGCTGCCTTCTTCCTCGACAAGTACAACCGCAAGATGGGCCGCCGGGCTCGGCTCGGCGACGGCGTGCTCGAGGCGCTCGGCGCGTACGACTACCCGGGCAACGTGCGCGAGCTCGAGAACATGATCGAGCAGGCGGTCGCGCTGTCGGGCGACGGCCCGCTCAGCGTCGACGACGTCGTGCCGACGGCGCCGGGGGCCGAGCGCACGCCGCCGGCGTCGGGGCGGTCGCTCGCACACGCGGTCGACGAGGCCGAGCGGGCGACCATCCTGGGCGCGCTGCGCGACACCGACGGCAGCCGAGAGCGCGCCGCCGAGGTCCTCGGGATCTCGCCGACGACGCTCTGGCGCAAGATGACGCGCCTTGCGATCTCGTTCGATTGACGCCGAAAGGTTGCAGCTCTGCAACGCCGGTGCTCGACTCGGCGTCGTGATCTGGGCGTCGATGCGCCGGCAGAGGTCCCCGTGCGGCTGGCGCGCGACTTGCTAAGCTTTTGGCAGAGGAAGTCCCCATGGCATCCGCTCCGAAGATCCTGATCATCGACGACGAGCTCAACCTCCGGCGCTCGCTCGCCATCGGGTTGAAGCTCGAAGGGTTCGAGACCGAGGCGGTCGGGACGGCCGACGACGCCCTCGAGATGCTCGCGGGCAGGGCGTTCGACCTCGTGCTCGTCGACCTCATGATGCCGGGCGTCCACGGGCTCGAACTGGCCCGCCGCATCCGCCAGCTCCACCCCACCGTTCGCATCGTCCTGACGAGCGCCTACCACCTGTCCGAGCGGCAGATGGCCCAGGCCGACTGCGGCGCCATCGGCTTCGTGCCGAAGCCGTACGACATCGACGACCTCTCGCGCTTCCTCCACACGAAGCTCGCGGGCCCCGGCCTCGTCGCCTGAGGGCGCCCGGCGTCACGCGCGCGGCGCGCACGAATCTGCCGAAATCGCCCGACTCTGCGCCGCTGAAGCGCCCCGAGTCGAGCTAGTCTCCGCCGCGTGCGCGTCGACCTCTTCGACTACGATCTCCCCGACGCCGCCATCGCGCGGCGGCCGACCGCTGCGCGGGACGGCGCGAGGATGCTCGTCGTCGATCCGCGCACCGACGCGCTCGAGGACCGCGGCGTCGCCGACCTGCCGGACCTCGTCCCCGAGGGCGCGCTCGTGGTCGTCAACGACACGCGTGTGCGCCGGGCGAGGCTGCTCGGGCGCAAGCGCGACACGGCGGGGCGGGTGGAGCTGCTGCTCGTGCGACGCATCGCGTCGTCCGAGGGTGGCGCACGCGAGGTGTGGGAGGCGCTCGGTCGCGCTTCGAAGCCGCTGCGCGAGGGGACGGTCGTGCTCGTCGGCGAGGGAGACGCGCTCTCGGCGCGCGTCGTCGCGCGCGACGCCGAGGCGCCCGGCGCCGCTCGCTTGCAGGTCGAGGTGACCTCGCGCGACGGCGGCCCGCTCGAGCCGCTCCTCGAGGCGCTGGGGCACGTGCCGCTCCCGCCGTACGTCGATCGCGAGGACGACGCGGACGACGCGGAGCGTTACCAGACCGTGTACGCGCGTCGCGCCGGCGCGATCGCGGCGCCCACCGCGGGGCTGCACCTGACCGACGCGGCCTTCGCGCGCTTCGAGGCGCGCCGCATCGCGGTCGCGCGCGTGACGCTGCACGTCGGGCTCGGTACGTTTCAGCCTGTCGCCGTCGACGACCTCGACCGGCACCCGATGCACAGCGAGTGGTACGAGGTCCCCGCCGAGACCGCCGCGGCCGTCGCGGCGGCGCGCGAGCGCGGCGCGCCCGTCGTCGCGGTCGGCACGACGGTCGTGCGCGCGCTCGAGAGCGCGGCCGACCCCTCGGCTTCGGGGCGGGTGCTGGCGGGGCAGGGGGAGACGCGGCTGCTCATCCAGCCGGGCCATCGCTTCTCGGCGGTCGACGCGCTGATGACCAACTTTCACCTCCCGCGCTCCACGCTGCTCGCGCTCGTGTCGGCGTTCGCCGGGCGCGAGCGCGTCGCGCGGGCGTACGCCCAGGCGATCGCGCGCGGCTACCGCTTCTATTCGTACGGAGACGCCATGTGGATCCCCTCGCGCGCGACGGAGGCAGCGTGAGCGGCCCGCGCACCCCCGGCTTCGCGTGGCGCGTGCTCGGCCAGGACGCCAACGCGCGCGCGGGCGTGCTCACCACGCCGCACGGCGACGTGCCCACGCCCACGTTCATGCCCGTCGGCACGCAGGGCAGCGTCAAGACGCTCGCGCCCGCCGAGGTCGCCGCGACCGGCGCGCGCATCGTGCTCGGCAACACCTACCACCTGTGGCTGCGCCCGGGCCCCGAGCTGATCGACTCGCTCGGTGGGCTGCATGGTTTCACGCGCTGGCCGCACGCGATGCTCACCGACTCGGGCGGTTTCCAGGCGTTCTCGATGGCCGACCGCCGCTCGGTCTCCGAGGATGGCTTCGTCTTCCGCTCGCACCTCGACGGCTCGCGGCGCGCGCTCTCGCCGGAGGAGGCGATGCGCGTGCAGGGGCTGCTCGGCGCGGACATCGCGATGCAGCTCGACGTCTGCCCGCCCGGCGGCGCGCCGCGCGACGAGGTCGAGCGCGCGGTGGCGCAGACGACCCGCTGGGCCTCGCGCTGCCTCGCGTCGCGACGCGAGGGGCAGGCCGTGTTCGGCATCGTGCAGGGGGGCACGCACGTCGACCTCCGGCGCGCGCACGCCGACGAGCTCGGCGCGCTCCCGTTCGACGGCCTCGCGCTCGGCGGCTTCTCGGTCGGCGAGCCCGTCGAGTCGATGCACGCAGCCCTGCCCGAGGTGGCGCCGCACCTCGACCCGGAGCGGCCGCGTTACCTCATGGGGGTCGGCACGCCGCGCGATCTCCTCATCGCGATCGGCGCGGGCGTCGACATGTTCGACTGCGTGCTGCCGACGCGCAACGCGCGCAACGGCCAGGCGCTCACGCGGCGCGGCCCGCTGGTCATCAAGCAGGCGCGCTACCGCGACGACCCGCGCCCCATCGACCCCGAGTGCGGCTGCGGCGCGTGCCGCGGAGGCTACTCGCGCGCCTACCTGCGCCACCTGTTCCTGGCGCGCGAGATCCTGGTGCTTCGCCTCCTGTCGGAGCACAACCTGTGGCTCTACGGGGAGATCGTCGCCGGAGCCCGCGCGGCCATCGTCGAGCGCCGCTACGAGAGTTACTCTCGAGGGTGGCTCGAGGGCCTCTCCGAGGGGCAGTGACCGGGTCACTTGGTCCGATTCCCCCCGGTCGAGCCGGGACACGGGGGCGATCGCTCGGGGTCGAGTCGGGACACTTGGTCCGATTCCCCCCCGGTCGAGCCGGG
>CAITLX010000304.1 GCA_903893335.1 uncultured delta proteobacterium
GCGCCGGCCGTCGCCGCCATCGAGGAGCGCGCGCACCTCGAGCGCAGGTTCGTCCTCGGCTTCTCCAACGGCGGCTACTTCGCGGCGCTGCTGGCCTCGCGGGCGCTGTTTCCGGCCGACGCCTACGTCGTCGCGCACGCGGGGCCGGCCGTCTCGCCCATCCCGGCCGGCACGGGCAAGCGCCCCGTCCTGCTGCTCACGGTCGAGGGCGACCCGCTGACGGGGGACACCGGGCGGCTCGCGGCCGACCTCACCGCCGCCGGCTGGGCGTACGACGCGTACGCGAGGGACGAGGCCCACGAGCTCTCCGACGCGGGCATCGCGTTCAGCGTCGCCTTCTTCGACCAGGTCGCGCGCGGGGGCGTCGTCCCGCTCGACCCGCCCCTCGGCCCGCGCCCACCCTGGTTCGACCCCGGAGCGGTGATCGCAGCCCCCCGGCTCCCCGGCGCGACCCGCCCGCGCTGAGCCCTCGAGGGCCTCGTTCCGCGAACGGCAGGGCGCGCAACCTTTACGTTTGGCGCAAAGACTGCGCCGCGTCAAGTCGTTGACAGGAGACGACGGCTGGGATCACCTGCGGCTGCGCTGCGTCCAGATACGGGCCTGCTCGTCCGCTCGGGGACGACCGTCCTCTGCTGGGTGCGCCGCTCCAGGTGCCCCCATGTCAGCTTCTACCTCCCTTCGATCCCGCTTCTCGCCGCTCCGCGCTCTCGCGGCCACCTTCCGGCGTCCTGCCGCGTCGCTCGCGCTCTTCGGCGCGATCGCCGCGTCGTCGGGCCTCTCGGCGTGCGCACGCGACGAGCAGCCGACGGCCGCTGCCGAGCACCTCGGCAGCGCCGAGCAGGCGGTCTGGACGAACGGCGATTTCGAGGCCGACAACATCGGGGCCACGCCGCCGACCGGCTGGACGGTCGGGACGTACCTCAACGGCACGGGCGTGACGGGGAGCACGGCGTCGCCGCCGTCGTCGTTCGGCGCGCTGAACCTCAGCTCGACCGCCGGGCAGGGGGTGCAGGAGACGTTCGTCGTCGGCGGCACGCAGAGCTCGCAGAGCGACCCCGACCTCGGCACCGGGCAGGCGTTTCGCTTCCCGCTCTACGGCCAGCGCGGCGTGCGCGTGAACTACCTGTCGTCCACCGACAACGGCAAGAACAAGAACGCCAACTCGCTCAGCCAGACGATGACGGTCGCCGCGGCCGACGTCGATCCGATCGACGGCACGGTGCACGTCCGCTTCGCCATCGCGCCGGTGCTCGAGAACCCGGCGCACGGCTACACCCAGCAGCCCTACTACTATGTAGAGGTCAACAACGTCACCAAGGGCACGAAGCTCTACGGTGACTTCAACATCGCCGGCCAGGTCGGCGTGCCCTGGATCACGACGACCAGCGTCCTGACGGGCAACCAGACGCAGTGGACGAACTGGCAGCTCGTCGACGTCGCGCCGGGCAATGCGGCGCTCGCCATCGGCGACCAGGTCAAGCTCACCGTCGTCGGCTCCGGCTGCTCGCTCGGCGGCCACTTCGGGCGCGTCTACGTCGACGGCATGGGCTCGTCGATCCCGGGCACGTACACCTGGGCGAGCGGGCCGACGTCGGCGAGCGCCGGCGCGAACATCACCTACACGGTCAACTACCGCAACGGCGGGTCGGCCTCTGCCGTCGGCGCCCAGCTCGCGATGGTCACGCCGCCGAACACGACCTACCAGTCGGTCTCCGGCATCAGCGGCTGTACGACGCCCGCGGCCAACGGGACGGGCACGGTCACGTGTCCGCTCGGGACGCTCGCCCCAGGCGCCAGCGGGTCGTTCACCGTGACGGTGAAGATCAACGCGGCCGCCACCGGCACGATCGTCAATGGAAACTACTCCATCTCGGCGGTCAACCAGCCCACGCTGCTCGGCGCCAAGGTGACCACGACGATCATCAGCGCGGCGACGCTCGCCGACGTCGTCGTGACCAAGACCTCCAGCGTCGCGACGACCAACTGGGGCCAGACGTTCACCTACACGATCGTGGCGCAGAACAACGGGCCCAACGCGCTCGCCGAGGGCACCGTCACGCTGGCCGACGTCATGCCGGCGCAGCTCGCGAGCATGACCTGGACGTGCACGGCGACGAGGGCCACGAACGACACCACGACGTCGTGTCGGCGAGGCTTCGGCAGCGGCACCGGCAGCATCAACCGCAACACCCTGCGCATCGGCGTCGGCGGCAAGCTCACCTTCGTCGTCTCGGCGCGCGTCAACACCGGCAGCGGCCTCGGCTCGATCACGAACACCGCGACGGCGACCGTCGGCGGCGGCTTCTTCGACTCGAACACGGCCAACAACACGGCGACCGTGACGACGCCGATCGGCACGGCGCGCACGCTGACCGTGACCAAGTCGGGCACGGGTACGGGCACCGTCGTCTCCGCACCGGCGGGCGTCAGCTGCGGCGCGACCTGCGCCGGCACCTTCGTGGACGGCGAGACCGTCGTGCTCACCGCGTCGCCGCTGGCGAGCGGAACGTTCACCGGCTGGGGCGGCGCGTGCGCCAGCGCAGGCAGCGCGGGCACCTGCACGCTGACCCTCAGCGGCAACCAGACGGTGACCGCGGCCTTCGCCGCTGCCGTGGTGAGCACCCCGGCGAACGTCTACGTCTACAGTGGAAGCAACCAGTTCGCGGCCACGGGCGCGGCCTTCGGCAGCAGCCTCGTCGCGCTGGTCACCGACCAGAACGGCAACCCGGTCAACAACGCCACGGTGACCTGGAGCAAGCCGGCGAGCGGCGCGAGCGCCACGATCGCCGCGACCTCGAACACCAATGCGAGCGGCCTCGCGACGGTCACCGCGACGGCGAACGCCACCGCGGGCACCTACGCGGTGACCCCGTCGGTGACCGGAGCGACGACGCAATCGACCTTCAAGCTGACCAACGTCGGCCCCGCGGCGATCGTGACGTACCTCTCGGGCGGCACCGCGGCCGATCCCAACCAGACGACCATCGGCACGCAGTTCCCCGCGCCCCTCGCGGTGACGGTGACCGACACGGCGGGCAACCCCGTGAGCGGCGTCTCGGTCGCGTTCGCCGTCCCGGGCAGCGGCGCCTCGGGCACGCGCTCGTCCTCGACGGCGACGACCGGCAGCAACGGGCAGGCCAGCATCACCGTGACGGCGAACAACACGGCGAGCCCCGTCGCTGCGGGCCCCGTCTACACCCCCTGGACGGCGACGGCGACCGTGGCCAGCGTCGGCTCGGTCAACTTTCAGTTGGTCAACCTCAGCCCCGGTCCGGCCAGCATCTTCGTCATCTCGGGCACGCCGCAGACGACGCCGCTGAACAATGCCTTCCCCACGGCGCTGACCGTCGGCGTCATCGACGGCGTCGGCAACCCGCAGCCGAACCAGACGATCACGTTCACCGCTCCGGCCAGCGGCGCGAGCGCGACCTTCACGCCGGCCGGCGGCACCGCCACGACCGACTCGAGCGGCATCGCCACCATCGTCGTGACCGCCAACGGAACGGCGGGCGCGTACACCGTCAATGCCGCCGTCGGCGGCGTCGCGACGCCCGCAGCGTTCGCGCTGACCAACGACGCGTCGCAGTCGGTGACCGAGCAGGCCGGCACGCCGCAGGCGACGGTCGTGAACACGAACTTCGGGACGCAGCTTCAGGTGCTCGTCGCCGACGCGAACGACAACCCGATCTCGGGCGTCGTCGTCACCTTCGCCGTGCCCGCCTCGACGGGCGCGTCGGTGACCTTCCCGGGCGGGGTGGCCACGGCCACCACCAACTCGTCGGGCCTCGCGTCGATCCTGGTCAAGGCCAACACGCACGCGGGCGCCTACACCGTGTCGGCCTCGACCGCGCTGAGCGGCGCCAACACCGGCGACTTCGCGCTCACCAACGAGGCGGGAGCGGCGTCCAAGGTCGTGGCCATCTCGGGCGGAAGCCAGCACGCGGTCGTCGGCGCTGCGTTCGCCAGCCCGCTCGTCGCCGAGGTCGAGGACGCGTTCGGCAATGCAGTCTCCGGAACCAACGTCACGTTCAGCGCGCCCACGACCGGCGCCTCCGCGTCCTTCCCCGGCGGCGCCTCGGGCTTCAGCGACGGCGCGGGCCTGGTGAGCGTGAACGCGACGGCGGGCTCGGTCGCCGGCGGCTACAACGTGACCGCGACGTTCCCCGGGGCGACCGCCTCGGCGTCGTTCGCGCTGACCAACGACCTCGGCACCGGCATGTGCTTCACCGACGCCGACTGCACCGGCGGCGACTGGTGCCTCGAGTCGTCGCAGCTCTGCAAGGCGCAGCTCGCCAACGGAGTCGCGATCCCGAGCGACCCGCCCCACGCGAACCCCACGCTCAACGCGACGTGCACGACCGCGGCGGCCACGCTGGTCTGCCAGACGAACGCGTGTGACGCCGACGCCAAGTGTGGCTGGCTCAACGGCACGGGCACCTGCACCACCGGCGCCGACGCGCGCTGCCGGTCGGGCGCGTGCAGCGCCAATGGCACGTGCATGCCGGTCGGCGGCTGCAACGCCGACGGCGACTGCACCTCGGAGCAGTATTGCAACACCGGCGCGCACCTCTGCGCCGCCAAGATCGCCAACTCGGGCGCGCTCGTCGCGGTGACGGGGCACACCCCCGACCTCTCGAGTGCGGTGTGCGGCAGCGCTTCGAGCTCGACCATCGGCGGCATCGAGTGCGTCACGGCCGTGTGCGACCTCGACAACGCGTGCGGGTGGAAGAACGGCACCACGGGGTGCGCGGTCGGCGCCGCCGATGCGCGCTGCCGCAGCGGGCAGTGCAGCGCCAACGGCGCGTGCATGCCGGCGAGCGGATGCAACGTCGACGCCGACTGCGGCGGCGGCCTCTGGTGCAACGAGTCGGCGAACGCGTGCACCGCGAAGCTCGCGAACGGCGTCGCCATCCCGAACGACCCGCCGCACACGAGCCCGACGCTCACCGCCGTCTGCACGAGCGCCGCTGCGACGCTGGTGTGCCAGGAGTCGGTCTGCGACACCGACGACAAGTGCGGCTGGCGGGACGGCACCTCGGGCTGCACCGCGAGCCAGGCCGACGCTCGTTGCCGCAGCGGAGAGTGCAGCGCCGACGGCACGTGCAAGCCGCTCGGTGGCTGCAACGCAGACGCCGACTGCGCCGCGACGCAGTACTGCAACACCGGGGCACACGCGTGCGCGGCGAAGATCGCCAACTCCGGGGCGCTCGTCGCCGTGGCGGGGCACTCCCCCGACCTCTCGAGCGCGGTGTGCGCGAGCACGTCGAGCTCGATCATCGCCGTCATCGAGTGCGTCACGGCCGTCTGCGACCTCGACAACGCCTGCGGCTGGAAGAACCTGACGGGTGCCTGCACGGCGAGCGCCGCCGACGCGCGCTGCCGCACCGGCGTGTGCGACAGCGACGCGCTCTGCGGCTGGAAGGTCGGGACGTCGGGCTGCACCGCGAGCACCGCCGATACGCGCTGCCGCAGCGGTCAGTGCAGCACCAACGGAGCCTGCATGCCGGCGGGCGGCTGCAACGTCGACGCCGATTGCGGCGGCGGGCTCTGGTGCAACGAGACGACGAACACCTGCACCGCGAAGTTCGCCAACGCGTCGCCGATGCCGACGGACGTTCCGCACGCGAACCCGACGCTCGACGGCAAGTGCACCGCCCCGGCGGCGCTGCTCGTCTGCCAGACCTCGGTGTGCGACGCCGACGCGAAGTGCGGCTGGGCCGACGGCACCTCGGGCTGCACCACGGGCGAGGACGCCCGCTGCCGCAGCACCGCGTGCAGCGCGAACCAGACGTGCATGCCGCTCGGCGGCTGCAACGCGGACGCCGATTGCACCGCGGCGCAGTACTGCGACAACGCCGCGCACGCCTGCGCCGCGAAGATCGCCAACGGCAGCCCGCTGGTCACCGTGTCCGGCCACACGCCGGACCTCTCGGTCGCCGACTGCGTGACCAACACCGCGATCGGCGGCATCGAGTGCACCACCGCGGTGTGCGACGCCGACAACGCGTGCGGCTGGAAGAACTCCACGCCGGGCTGCACCGCGAGCACGCTCGACGCGCGCTGCCGGTCGGCCGTGTGCGACGCCGACGCGAAGTGCGGCTGGGCCGACGGCACCTCGGGCTGCACGGCCGCGACGCAGGACGCCCGCTGCCGCAGCGGGGCGTGTGGCGGTGACGGGAAATGCATGCCGGCGGGTGGCTGCGACATCGACTCCGACTGCACCGGCGGCAAGTGGTGCCAGGAGACGACGCACGTCTGCACCGCGAAGCTGTCGAACGGCACCGCGATGCCGACGGACGCGCCGCACACGAACCCGGCCCTCGACGGCAAGTGCGCCGCTCCCGCGGCCACGCTCGTGTGCGCGACGTCGGTGTGCGACTCCGACGACGCCTGCGGGTGGAAGAATGGCACCTCGGGGTGCACCACCGGCGCCGACGGCCGCTGCCGGACCGGGGTCTGCAGCGTGAACGGTACCTGCATGCCCGTCGCTGGCTGCAACGCCGACGGCGACTGCGCCTCGACGCAGTACTGCGACACCGGCGCCCACGCCTGCACCGCGAAGATCGTCAACGGCAACGCCGTCGTCTCGGTGACGGGGCACACGCCGGACCTCTCGATCGCCAACTGCACGACCAACGGCTCCATCGCCGGCGTCGAGTGCATCACCGCTGCGTGCGACGCCGACAACCTCTGCGGCCTGCTCAACGGCACGGCGGGGTGCGCCGCGCAGTCGGCCGACGCGCGCTGCCGCACCGGCGTGTGCGACTCCGACGCTGCCTGCGGCTGGGCCAACGGGACCGCGGGCTGCACCGAGAGCGCGTCGGATCTCCGCTGCCGCAGCGGCGAGTGCGGGGGCGACGGTAAGTGCATGCCCGCCGGCGGCTGCAACGTCGACTCCGACTGCGCCGGCGGCACCTGGTGCAACGAGTCGCAGCAGA
>CAITLX010000305.1 GCA_903893335.1 uncultured delta proteobacterium
CCAGTTACGACAGCGCTCGGTGTCTACACTACCGGGTGCGGAGGGTCCGCGCGCCGGTGTGGCCGTCGAGCGCCCCGGGCAGAGCACGCGAGCACGCGGGCCGACGTGAGCCCGACGCTCGCGCGCCCCTGCGTGCAGGTTGAACGGCTGTCGTTCGCCACGCCCCATGCCCCGTCGGACCCCCGCGTCTGACGACGGTCCCGGATCTGCCGCGCCCAGGGGACGCCCAGGCAACGAAGGGAACCGAGCGTATGGAATGGGCTCCGATCGACGTGCGGCGACCCCGAGCGGGTCACCGCGCGCGGAAGTTGGCCCGAGGGCGCGCGCAGGCCCTCGGATCGAGCGCCCGCTCGCGCTCCCCGCGACCGCAACGCTCGCGTCAGCCCTGCACGACCTTCTCGATGCGGCGGTCGGGCACGAGCCAGACGAGGGCGACCAGCCAGTAGATCGAGAATCCGATCCAGCGGTTCACGAAGCAGAGCGGGATGGCGCCGGCATAGAGCAGGAGCGACGCCTTGCCCTTCGTGTCGCTGCCGACGGCCGCCTTCAGGAGTGACTCCTCGCCGTGGTGCCGAATGATGGTCTGGCTCAGGACGTAGTAGGCGACCGCCGCCATGAGCAGCACGACGCCGTACGCGGCGACCGGGCGACCGGCGAAGTGGTTCTCGCCCATCCACCCGGTCACGAACGGGACGAGCGACAGCCAGAAGAGGAGGTTCGTGTTCGCCCACAAGATCGGGCCATTCACCCGCTCGACGGTGTGGAGCATGTGGTGGTGGTTGTTCCAGTAGATGGCCACGTAGAGGAAGCTCAGGACGTAGCTCACGAAGGTCGGCAGCAACGCCGCGAGCGACTCCCACGTATCGCCGTGGGGCACCTTCAGCTCGAGCACCATGATCGTGATGATGATCGCGAGGACGCCATCGCTGAACGCCTCCAGCCTGTTCTTGCCCATCGAACGAACCCCTCCCCCGTCCTTTGCTGCGTCCGGTGCAGCGCGCCGCGTCTCACCGTCGATCATGCGCGGTGGCGCCTCGCGCTCGGTCGGCGCCCGGCGGCCGAGGATCGGCCCCGCGGCACCCGACTACGTCAATGCGCCCCAATGCGGAGCAGCACCACCTTGACGGTGTCGAAGATGATCGAGAAGTCGAACCAGATGGACGCCGTCTTGATGTAGTACAGGTCATACTGCAGCTTCTCGAGCGAGTCCTCGACGGACGCGGCGTAGCGGCAGCGCACCTGCGCGAGCCCGGTGATGCCCGGCTTCACGCAGAGCCGCTGGCGGTAAAACGGCACCTTGCGCTCGAGCTCCTCGACGAACACCGGGCGCTCGGGGCGCGGACCGACCAGGCTCATCTCGCTGCGAAACACGTTGTAGAGCTGCGGCAGCTCGTCGAGGCGCGTCTTGCGCAGCACGCGCCCGACGCGCGTGACCCGGCCGTCGTCGGCGCTGGCCCACTGCGCGCCGTTCTTCTCGGCGTCGGTGCGCATCGAGCGCAGCTTGAAGATGCGAAACACGTTGCCGAACTCGCCGACGCGCTCCTGCGCGTAGAGCAC
>CAITLX010000306.1 GCA_903893335.1 uncultured delta proteobacterium
GCGCGCGCTCGGCGGGCGCGGCACGACGGGGCGCACCGACGGCGCGCGCGGCTGCGGCGGAAGCGGCGCGGCGGGCGCGACGGATTTGCGCTGCAAGCGCTTGAGCGTCGCCACGATCTCGTCGTGGCGCGACGCGCCCTCCTCGCCGGTGGCCTCGACCTCGTCGATGATGACGCGCACCGAGTCGACGAGCGTGAGCAGCGCGGCGGTGACCTCGGCTCCCGCCTCGAGCTGACCGTCGCGCACCAGGTGCAGCAGGTTCTCGCCCGCGTGCGTCAGCGCCTCGAGCCGCGTCAGGCCGAGGAAGCCCGCGGTGCCCTTGAACGTGTGCACCGCGCGGAAGATCGCGCCGATGCGCGCGGGGTCCGCCCCCTGCTGCTCGAGCACGACGAGCTCCCGGTCGAGAAAGTCGATGTTCTCGCGGCTCTCGATCAGGAACTCGTTCAGGATGTCGGCGTCGACGGCCATGGTCTCCTCCGGGCGCGACCCGCGGGTCACGACGGCAGAGGCGACGATGAGCAACGGGCGTGCCGCGATGCGGCGCGGACTTCAGGCGAAATCGAGGCGTTTCGCCCGCGCGCCGTCAGCAGGCTGACGGCGGGCGTCAAGGACGTCGCCCGCATCGGGGCCCCGACGCGCGAACGCCGGAGCCCGCATGTCGCGAGCCCCGGCGTCCCCGGCGCGTGTCGGCGCGCGCCCCGAAGGGCGCGGCCGGCAGCGTGTTCAGTAGCGGTAGTGGTCGGGCTTGTACGGCCCCTCGACGGGCACGCCGAGGTACGCGGCCTGCTTGTCGTTGAGCGTGGTGAGCTCGACGCCGAGCTTGCCGAGGTGCATGCGCGCGACCTGCTCGTCGAGCTTCTTCGGCAGCACGTGCACGGCGACCGGGAGCTTGCCCTTGTCGCGCCACAGCATGATCTGCGCGAGCACCTGGTTGGTGAACGAGCTCGACATGACGAACGACGGGTGGCCGTCGGCGCAGCCGAGGTTCACCAGGCGGCCACGCGCGAGCACGATGAGCTTCTTGCCGTCGGGGAAGATGAACTCGTCGACGAGCGGCTTGATGTTGTTCTCGCGCACGCCCGGGTTCTGCTCCAGCCAGCGGATCTGGATCTCGGAGTCGAAGTGCCCGATGTTGCAGAGGATGGCGCCGTCCTTCATCAGCGTCATGTGCTCGCCGGTCACGACGTCGTCGCAGCCGGTCGCGGTGACGACGATGTCGGCGCGGTGCGCCACCGTCTCGATGCGGCGGACCTCGTAGCCCTCCATCGCCGCCTGCAGCGCGCAGATCGGGTCGATCTCGGTGACGATGACGTGCGCGCCCATGCCGCGCAGCGCCTGCGCGCAGCCCTTGCCCACGTCGCCGTAGCCGCACACGAGCGCGACCTTGCCGGCGATCATGACGCCGGTCGCGCGCTTGATGCCGTCGAGCAGCGACTCGCGGCACCCGTACAGGTTGTCGAACTTCGACTTGGTGACCGAGTCGTTGACGTTGATGGCGGGGACCTTGAGCTCGCCGCGCTTGTGCATCTCGTAGAGGCGGTGCACGCCCGTGGTCGTCTCCTCGGAGAGGCCGCAGATGCCGTCGGGGCCGTCGAACAGCTCGGCGTGCTTCTGGTGCGCGATGACCGTGAGGTCGCCGCCGTCGTCGAGGATGAGGTTGGGCCCCTTGCCATTCTCGAAGGCGAGCAGCTGCTGCTCGATGCACCACTCGTACTCGGCCTCGGTCTCCCCCTTCCACGCGAACACCGGCACGCCGGTCGCGGCGATGGCGGCGGCTGCCTGATCCTGCGTCGAGTAGATGTTGCAGCTCGACCAGGTGACCTCGGCGCCGAGCGCCGTCAGCGTCTCGATGAGCACGGCGGTCTCGATCGTCATGTGCAGGCAGCCCGCGACGCGCGCGCCGGCGAGCGGCTTCTTCGGGCCGTACTCGACCCGCAGCGACATGAGGCCGGGCATCTCCTTCTCGGCGAGCGCGATCTCCTTGCGGCCCCAGTCGGCGAGGCCGAGGTCGGCGACTTTGAACTTCTTGGCAACCATCGTCTGTCTCCTTCGATGACCCGTTGATGCGGGCGGTGATACGCGAACCCGCGGATGCGGGCGGTGATGGGCGAGCCCGCTCAGGCGGGCGGTGACGTGGAGCGGCGCGCGCGCGACGACTCGGCGGGCACCTCGGCGCTCGCGACGAACAGCTCGAGCGGCCCGCCGGGCCCCTTGCCAGCGACCTCGACGCGCGACACGACGCGCAGCCTGCGCCGACCGAGCCCAGCGCGCTCGAAATGCCCGAGCATCTCCTCGCGCGCGAAGCCGAGCCAGAGGTCGCCGTGCTCCTTGCGCAGCCACTCGTGGCCGTGCGCGACGAGGTCGACGACGACGAGCGCGCCGCCCGGGCGCACGATGCGGGCCATCTCCGCGATGGCGCGCGCGGGGCTCGGCGCGTGGTGCAAGACGAGCGCGGCGAACGCCGCGTCGACCGAGCGCGACGCGATGGGCAGGCTCGCCAGATCGCCCTTGACCAGCTCGACCTGCTCGAGGCCGAGCGCGCGGGCGCGCGCCTTGGCGCGCCGGAGCATCTCGGCCGAGATGTCGACGGCGACGATGCTCGCGGCGACCTCCGCGAGGTACGGGAGCATGCCGCCGGTGCCCGTGCCGATGTCGGCGACGCGCAGCCCGCGCGGCACGAGCGGCAGCAGCGAGGCGAGCGCGGCCGACTCGGCGAAGAGCTGCGCGCGCAGCGAGTCCCACGTCTCGGCCTGGCGATCGAAGAAGGCCTCGGTGCGCGCGCGCCGCCGCGCGACGACGCGCTCGATGCGCGCGGGGAGCCCCAGCTCGGCGGCGCGACGGCGGATCTCGGCGCCGACGGCCCCCTCGAGCAGCGCCTCACCGGGCTGCGCGCGGTAGTACGTCGTCGCCCCCTGCTTGCGCGCGAGCACCAGGCCGGCCTCGCGCAGCGCCGAGAGGTGGCGCGAGACGCCCGGCTGCGAGCTGTGCACCAGCTCGGCGAGCTCGCCGACCGACAGCTCCTCGCAGAGCAGGGCGCCGAGCAGATCGATCCGCACGCGCTCGCCGAGCGCGCGAAAACGCGCGATCCAGCCCGCGATCGGATCGGGAGACTCGGAGGATTGCATCTATGCGCCTGTACGCACATCATCATGTCGGGCGCCGCCGCGCGCGTCAAGGCGCGGCCTGCGCGCCGCGGCGTGGTAGCCTTCCGCCCCCATGACGCAGGCTTCTTCGCAGCCGAGTTCGTCGTTCCCGTACGTGCCGTCGGCGGGTGCGGTGCTCGTGGTCGACGACGACGCGACGACGCGGGTGCTCGTCGCGCGCTGGCTCTCGAGCGCCGGCATGCGCGTGGTCGAGGCGGCGTCGGGCGACGAGGCGCTGATCGCGGTCAAGCGCGCGCCGTCGAGCTTCGACGCGATCGTGCTCGACGTGATGATGCCCGGGCTCTCGGGCTGGGACGTGCTCGACCGCCTGCGCTCGGACGAGGAGCTCGCGCCGATCCCGGTGCTGCTCGTCTCGGCGCACGCCAACGACGACGTCGATCTCGTGCGCAGCCTGCGCCACGGCGCCGTCGACCACGTCGCCAAGCCGTTCCGCGGCTCGGTGCTCACGGCCAAGGTGCAGGCGTTCGGCGAGCGCCGCCGCGTGCAGATGGCGCTCGAGCTGCGCCTCGCGCAGGCCGAGACGAACGCGACGACCGACACGCTGACGGGGCTGTGGAACCGCCGCCACTTCGAGGCGATGCTCTCCGCCGAGCTCGCGCTCGCCGAGCGACACCACGACCCGTTCGCCCTCGCGCTCTGCGACCTCGATCACTTCAAGGCCATCAACGATCTGTTCGGCCACACCGAGGGGGACCGCGTGCTGCGCCACGTCGCCGAGGTCATCCGCTCGGGGCTCCGGCCCGGCGACGCGGCGTTTCGCGTCGGCGGCGAGGAGTTCGCGCTGCTGCTGCGCGCCACCGACGGCGAGGGGGGCGTCACCGTCGCCGAGCGCGTCCGCGCCACGCTCGCCGACTCGCCCGTGGCGCTCGGGGTCGAGCCGCGCGTCATCACCATGAGCGTCGGGGTGGCCGGGGTCGACGCCATCCACGAGTTCGACGGGAGCGACGTCGTCGCCCGCGCCGACGCCGCGCTCTACCAGGCCAAGCGCATGGGCCGCGACCGGGTCGACCTCGCCCGTTGACCGACCCCCGCGTCGCCGCAAACGAGGCGGCGCCTGCGGCTCTCGTGGTAGGTTTCGTTGCTGGCGCGCGAGGGGCGCGGTCGCCGAATGTCCAACGAGCCACCGACCGACATCGAGACCCGCGCTGGCGCCGAGCTCGGACGCTACCAGCTGCTGATGGAGCTCGCCTCCGGCGGCATGGCGCACGTGTACGTCGGCAGGCGGCACGGCCCCGGCGGCTTCCAGAGGCTCGTCGCCATCAAGCGCATGCGCCCGCACCTCGCCGGCTCGAGCGAGTTCGTCGCGGCCTTCGCCGACGAGGCGCGCATCGCGTCGCTCATCCAGCACCCCAACGTCGTCAGCATCCACGACGTCTACCAGGAGGGCGACGAGTTCTTCCTGGTGATGGACTACATCGACGGCGCGAGCTACTCGGAGCTGCTGCGGGCCGCGCGCAAGAAGGGCGAGGCGATCCCGCGCAACGTCGCGCTGCGCATCGCCGTCGACGCGCTGCGCGGCCTGCACGCCGCCCACGAGCTGCGCGACTTCGACGGCGAGCCGCTCGGGGTCGTGCACCGCGACGCGACGCCCGCCAACGTGCTCATCGGCAAGGACGGCAGCGTGCGGCTGACCGACTTCGGCATCGCGCGCGCGGCCGAGCGCAGCCACCACACGCAAGACGGCCACATCAAGGGAAAATTCTCCTACCTCGCCCCCGAGCAGGCCATGGAGGGGGACCTCGACCGTCGCGTCGACGTCTTCGCCATGGGCGTCGTCGTGTGGGAGTCGCTCACGGGCAAGCAGCTGTTCGGCAGCCGCCGTGACGCCGAGGCGCTGCGCGCGGTGCTCATGGAGGAGATCGCGCCGCCGGGCAAGGTCGTGCCGGGCATCCCGCGCGCGCTCGACGCCATCGTGCTCACCGCGCTCATGCGCGACCGCGAGCAGCGCTACCGCACCGCGGCCGATTTCGCCCTCGAGCTCGAGCGCTTCGCGAAGGTGCACGGCGGGCTCGCGACCCCCGCGCAGGTGGCCGACACGCTGCTCGCGTCGTGCGCCGAGCTCATCACCGAGCGCGAGCAGCGCCTGCGCGACGTGCTCATGGGCAAGGCGCCGCCGCTCACCTGGTCGCCGCACGGCGACGAGCGCCCGCGCGACAGCCTCGCCGACTCGTCGGGCTCGAAGCCCAAGGCGCAGGCCGTCGAGCCCGTGTCGGTGCGCGGCGTGGTGCTCGTTCCGCCCCGGCCGACGCCGAGCGCGCACGAGCCTCCGGTGTCGCCGCGACCCGGGACTTCGTTCGCTCCCTTCTCGCCGCGAGAGGCGCCGTCTGCGCCTGCTTCGCCGGTCGTTCCTCCCGAGGCGTCGGAGGCCACGACTCCCGCCGAGCAGGCTTCGCCGCCTCCGGCCGAGGCGCCCGCGTCGGCGTCCGGTGACGACGCAGGCGTCGCTGCGGCCGGCGCGCCCGTCGTCGACGCGGGTCACGATGCGGCGCACGCGGACGGCCACGCGCAGGACGCTCACGCAGAGGCCGACGCGCAGGGCGCTCACGCGGACGAAGCCGCAGCGGACGCTCACGCAGACGAAGCCGCCGCGGACGATCACGCGGACGACGACGCACAGGGCGGTCACGCGGACGACGCGGAGAGTCACACCGACGAGGACGAGCCCACGGACGACGACGACCCGCTCGCGTCGCGCCCCCCCCCGGCCCCCCGGCGCTCGCTCGGGCGCGTGGTGGCGGTCGTCGTCGGCGCCGCGGTCGCGCTCGGCCTCGCGGGCCTGATCGCCGCCGGTCGCTCGTCGGCGCCGAAGC
>CAITLX010000307.1 GCA_903893335.1 uncultured delta proteobacterium
CGCCGAGCCGGGGGTGGGGCGCCGCCCCGCGGGCATTCCCGTGCTGCCTCCCGCCTCGACCCCCTGACGCGGCGAGCGCGGCGCCTCGGTCGGAAGAAGTTGGCGAGCGCGGCGCGGGAGCGCCTCGGTCAGAAGAAGTTGCCGATCGTGAACTCGAAGACGTTCGTCTCTTCGTACGGGAGCGGCTTGTAGGGGAAGCCCCACTCGAAGCGCAGCGGGCCGAGCGGGGAGAACCAGCGCACGCCGAAGCCCCACGAGGCGCGCAGCGTCGCGAGGCTCGAGAAGCCGCGGTAGCAGGGGTCGTTGACGGCGGCCGACGCGCCCTCGGCCGCGTCGCAGTAGCGCTGCTCGAGGTTCCACGCGTTGCCCGCGTCGGTGAAGATCACGCCCCGGATGCCCACCTTGTCGACGATCGGAAATTCGATCTCGAGGTTCTGGTAGTACATGAGGTTGCCGCCGATGTTGGCGCCGTTGAGGATCGGCGCGGCGTTCGGATCGAGGCTCCGGTTGAGCGGCAGGCGAGGGCCGATGGTGCGCAGGCGGTAGCCGCGCACGTCGAGGATGCCGCCGAGGAAGAAGCGCGCGAAGATCGGCACGCCGTCGTCGCGGGGGCTCGTGACGAGCCCGCCTTCCATGTTGAGCTTCGCGACGAAGCCGCCGCCGAGCGGGTAGTAGAGGCGAGCGGTGCCGCGGTAGCGCAGGAACTCGTTCTGCGAGGCGAGCAGCGGCGAGGCGGCCTCGGCCGAGGCGCGCAGGTAGACGCCGCTGGTCGGGAAGAGGCGGTTGTCGCGCGTGTCGTACGTCAGCGCGGGGCCGACGCTCGACGTGTAGCCGTCGTTGAAGAGGTTCGCGAGCGGCAGGCGCTGGAACACGCTCACGGCGCTCGAGGTGCCGAACACGGTCGAGGTCGTGGTGGTCGACACCTTGTCGCGCGTGAGGGTGTACGACACCGACGCGCGCAGGTACGCGGGGTTGCTCAGCGGGTAGCCGAAGGTGGCCGTGCCGCCGAGCGACGACTGCGAGAAGTCGTTGTAGATGCGAAGCTGATCGAAGAGGTTGACCGTCGCCGAGAAGCGCGAGTCGAGGAAGTACGGCTCGATGTAGGTCAGGTTGACCATCTGCCGCAGGCCCGACACTTGCGCCTGCAGCGAGAGGCTCTGGCCGTTGCCGAACAGGTTGGCCTGCTGGATCTGGGCGGTGGCGATGAAGTTCTCGATGGACGAGAAGCCGGCGCCGACCTGGAAGGTGCCGGTGGGGCGCTCGGCGACCTCGAGGTTGACGTTGACGCGGTCGGGGGCGCTGCCCTCCTCGGTCGAGACGTCGACGCGCTCGAAGTACCCGAGCGCCGTGACGAGGCGCTTGCTCGTCTCGAGCTTGGTCTCGCTGAACTTGTCCCCCTCGGCGACGAGCAGCTCGCGGCGGATGACCTTGTCGCGCGTCTTGTTGTTGCCCTTGATCTCGATGCGATCGAAGCGCACCGGTGGCCCGCGGCGGATGGGCAGCACGACGTCGACCATGCGCGCGTCGGGGTCGAGCTCGGTCTGCGGGTCGGCCTCGACGTTGGCGAAGCCCTCGTCGCGGTACATCGTGCGGATGGTCTGGATGTCCTTGGCGAGGTCGGCGCGGTTGAAGACGTCGCCCCCCTTCATGCGGACCATCTGGCGCAGGTGGCGGCGCCCGCCGATGGGCTCGACCTCGCGGCCCGAGGCGTCGCGCTCGTACACCTTGAGCTGGCGCACGCGGTACTGCGGCCCCTCGTGCACGGCGATGGAGATCTCGATGCCGCTGCGGTCGGGCGTGAGCATCACGCGCGGCGTCGAGACCTGGACCGAGAGGAAGCCCCGGTCGTAGTACGTCGCGTTGAGGATCATCACGTCGCGCTCGAACGCGTCCTGGCGGAACGGGCCGCCCGAGCCGAACGAGAAGAAGCTCGTCTGCCCGGTGAACATCGCCTCGCGCAGCTCGTCGTCGGAGATGTGCTCGTTGCCGAGGAACGTGATGCGCCGGACGGTCACCTGCTCGTGCTCGGCGACGGTGATCTTCACCGACACCTCGTTGTCCTTCTGCGGCACGACCTCGAACGTCGCCTCGGCGAGGAAGAAGCCCTTCTCGGCGTAGAGATCGCGGACCTTCTGGGTCGCGCGGCGCAGCGCGGGGTAGCTCAGGATCGTGTTCGGCTTGACCTCGAGCCCCTCGGTCAGCTTCTCGGCGTCGAGCTCGGTGTTGCCCGCGAAGGTGACCTCCTTCACGTTCGGCCGCTCGCGCACGACGAAGCGCAGCGTGACGCCGTCGTCCTTGCGCGTGAGGTCGACCTCGATGTCGTCGAAGAAGCCCGAGTCCCACAGCTCGCGCACGTCGCGCGAGAGCTCCTCGGGCTTGAAGGTCTGGCCCGCCCGCTCGTGCAGGTAGGTCAGGACGTCGTCCGAGGTCACGCGCCGCTGGCCAGCGACGAGCACGGCGACGATCGGCTGCCCACGCGCGAGCTCGGTCTCGGTGGGCGGGAGCGACGGCGCGCGCGCGACGGGCTCGTCGCCGGGCGCCGTGCGGAACGCGGGCGCGCCGCTCGGGGCGGGGGAAGGCGCGGCAGGCCTCGCGCTCGCCGAGCCGGAGGGCGCGGGCGCCACGCGGGCCGCCGGTGCGGGAGGAGCCTGGGCGCCGGCGCCGCGCCCCAACCCCACGACCGCCACCAGGACCGCCAGCGCGACCGCAAGCAGTGGGTGAGCCGCCGGTCGACTCGGCTGGGGGCACGGGGTCATGTCGGGAGGGCGTCTGCCAGGGCCGGGCGCGGCGCGACTCCTGCGCGTGCGATCGGGCCGGAGGCGTGTACCCCAGGTGCTCGACCGGCGGAAGGGGCTGCGCGCATACCGGGGCCCGAGGGGCCGCCGACGCCTGCGCCCCGCTCGGCGTCGGAGTGGGCCGAAGTCGCCGGATGCTTGACAGGTGTACAGTGCCGCGCGTAGGAACCGGGCCCATGGCGAAGCAGGCCCCGAAGGCTGCCGCGGCCCCCGAACAGGGTTCGCTGCCCCTCGCACCCCCCCCGGCACCGGTCTCGGCGCCTCCACCGGCGTCCACCGACGCGCGCCCGGCTCGCCGGGCGACCGCCGAGTCGATGGCGCAGAAGCAGCGCGAGATCTCGGTCAGCGAGTTCTTCACGAAGAACCGCCACCTGCTCGGCTTCGACAACCCGGCCAAGGCGCTGCTGACGACGGTCAAGGAGGCCGTCGACAACGCGCTCGACGCCTGCGAAGAGGCCGGCATCCTCCCGACGCTCGTCGTCGAGATCGCCGAGGTCTCGGAGAACCGCTACCGCGTCGCCATCGAGGACAACGGCCCGGGCATCGTCAAGGAGCAGATACCGAAGATCTTCGCGAAGCTGCTCTACGGCTCCAAGTTCCACCGCCTCAAGCAGTCGCGCGGCCAGCAGGGCATCGGCATCAGCGCCGCGGGCCTCTACGCGATGCTCACGACGGGCAAGCCGCTGGTCATCACGTCGAAGACGGGCCAGGGGCGCGTCGCGCGCCGCGTGGTCTTGCGCATCGACACGCGCAAGAACCAGCCCGACGTCCTCGAGGACACCGCCGTCGAGTGGGAGAAGGACCACGGCACGCGCGTCGAGCTCGAGCTGACCGGCAGCTACCGCGGCGGGCGCACGGGAGTCGACGCCTACCTCGAGCAGACGGTCGTCGCGAACCCGCACCTCGAGCTGCTCTACCTGCCCCCCAAGTCCGAGGCCCGCAGCTACCCGCGCGCCGCCAACGAGCTTCCGCGCGAGGCGCAGGAGATCAAGCCCCACCCCGCCGGCGTCGAGCTCGGGATGCTGCTGCACATGCTGCAAGACGCCCGCGGCATGACCGTCAAGCAGGCGCTCGTCGACGGCTTCTCGCGCGTGTCGCCGGCGCTGGCCGAGCAGGTGTGCGTCAAGGCCGGCGTGCGAGGGACGATCAAGGCCCCCGACCTGACGGGCGAGGACGCCGAGCGGCTGCACAAGGCGCTCGGCGAGGTGAAGGTGCTCGCGCCGTCGGCGAGCTGCGTCGTGCCCATCGGCGAGGCGCTCATCGTCGAGGGGCTCAAGCGCCGCTTCCACGGCGCGATGTACTTCTCGACCACGCGGCCGCCGGCCGTGTACCGGGGCAACCCCTTCGTGGTCGAGTGCGGCATCGCGTACGGCGGCGACCTGCCGCTCGACGAGTCGGCCGAGGTGATGCGCTTCGCCAACCGCGTGCCGTTGCAGTACCAGCCGCGCGCCTGCGCCATCAGCGAGTCGGTCTACGAGATCAACTGGAAGAACTACGAGCTGCAGCAGCCGCGCGGCGGGCTTCCGGTCGCGCCGATGGCGATCTTCGTGCACCTCGCGAGCGTGTGGGTGCCGTTCACCAGCGAGGCCAAGGAGGCCGTCGCGCACTACCCCGAGCTGCTCGCCGAGATCAAGCTCGCGCTCCAGGAGTGCGGGCGCAAGCTCGCCGCGAGCCTGCGCGCGCGCGATCGCGCCGAGAGCGAGGCCAAGCGCCGGAGCATCTTCGAGCGCTACATCCCGGAGCTCGGGGCGAGCCTCTCGAAGATCACCGGCGACGACCGCGAGAAGATCGAGCTCGCGTTCCACCGCACGATGACCAACTTCGTGAAGGTCATCGAGCTGCCCGCGCCGGCAGCCGCGGCCCCCCCCGACGACGCCGACCCGCCCGCCGCGGACGCGAGCGCCTGACCTCGCGCGCTCCGAACTCTGAACCGAGCCCCCGCCCTCCCCATCACCCGTTGAGCCTCTGACATGGCCGAACCCAAGCACCAGGCCGCGCGCGCCGAGCGCGCGAAGAAGACCGTCGCGAAGATCCAGAAGCTCGCGGGCGAGACGCTGCGCGAGGTGCGCCGCGAGCAGAACCCGGCGGTGTCGATCCCGATCCGCGCGCTGTCGAACGTGACCTTCAGCGCGAAGCGTCAGCTCATCGAGCTCGGCGACAAGAGCCAGTCGCGCGAGTTCTTCAACGTCTCGATGGCGAAGAAATTCATGCAGACGTTCCTCGTCGCAGGCGCGTGCAAGGACCTGCTCGAGAGCGGCAAGACGACGAGCATCCGCGACCTCTTCTACATGACGAAGCACACCATCAAGGGCGCGAAGGAGAACACCTTCGACGACCAGGTGGAGAGCGACCCCATCATCGAGGACCTCGAGGTGTCGCTCGACGCGCTGCGCGAGGAGCTGCACCTGTTCGCCGCCAAGCGCGGCAGCATGGTGGGCCCGATGGTCATCGTCGACGCCGGCGACGAGATCGATCTCGCGCGCATGGGCTCGGGCGGCTGGAGCATCCCCAGCATCACCGAGGACTACGTCATCGAGTTCAAGAAGAGCGAGGCCGAGTACGTGCTGCTCGTCGAGAAGGAGGCCGTCTGGCACCGCCTCAACGAGGACAAGTTCTGGAAGAAGCACAAGTGCATGCTCGTCACCGGCAACGGCCAGGCGACGCGCGGCGTGCGGCGGCTGCTGCAGCGCATGGCGACCGAGCTGAAGATCCCGCTCTACGTGCTCGTCGACAACGACCCGTGGGGTCTCTACATCTACAGCGTCGTCAAGCAGGGCTCGATCAGCCTCGCGTACGAGTCGATGCGCATGGCGGTGCCCAAGGCGCGCTTCCTCGGCCTGCGCACGCGCGACTTCAAGCGCTTCAAGCTCAGCGAAGACGTGAAGATCGACCTCGAGAAGGAGGACATCGCGCGCGCCAAGCAGATGCTCGCGTACCCCTGGTTCGCGGCCAAGCACTGGCAGGAGGAGATCGGCGATCTGCTCGCGGCCGGCTTCAAGATGGAGATCGAGGCCTTGAGCAACAAGGACATCTCCTTCGTCACCGACGTCTACGTCCCCGAGAAGATCGCGAAGAAGGACTGGCTGGCCTGATCGGTCGCCACGCGGCGCGGCGCGCGTCGGGCGCTCGCGTCAGCGGTACTCGTCGGGGTCGATGCCCCACCGCTTCATCCAGCGGTGCACCTGCATGCGCTCCTTGCCGAAGAGGCGCCCGACGGCGGCGACGTTGCCGGCGTGCTGCCCGAGCAGGCGGCGAAGCTCGGCCTCGTCGGGGGGGCGCACGCGCACGACGGGGGGCGGCGGCGCGGCGACGGGCGCCTCGCCGGGCATCGTCACGACGGGCGAGGTGACGCCGCGCTGGCCGTAGCGCGACATCAGGTCGCGGATGGCGTCGGGCAGATCGGTGGCGCCCAGCTCGGGGCCGCGCGCGAGGGCCACGCCGCGCTTGAGCGCCGACTCGAGCTCGCGGATGTTGAACGGGAAGTCGTAGTGCAAGAGGCCGGTGAGGAACGCGAACGAGAGCACGACGTCGGGGTGGCCGTGGCGCGCGAGCAGGTGGCGCGCGAGCAGGTAGAGGTCCTCTTTTCGCTCGCGCAGCGGGGGGAGCGCGACGCGGTAGTCTTGCAGGCGCGCGAGCAGGTCGCCGCGAAAGCGCCCCTCGTGCTGGGCGCGCGCCAGATCGCGGTTGGTCGCGGACACGAGGCGCACGTCGACGCGCTCGCCCGTCGTCGCGCCGACGGGGAACACCTCGCGCGTCTCGAGCACGCGCAGCAGCTTGACCTGCGCCTCGGTCGGCATGTCGCCGATCTCGTCGAGGAAGAGCGTGCCGCCGTCGGCTGCGCGCACGAGCCCGAGCTTGTCGCGATCGGCGCCCGAGAAGGCGCCGCGCTTGTAGCCGAACAGCTCGCTCTCGAGCAGGTTGGCCGGGATCGCCGCGCAGTTGTTGGCCTGCAGCGCGCCGGTGCGACCGCTGGCGCGGTGAAGCTCGTGGGCGACGACCTCCTTGCCCGTGCCGCTCTCGCCGAGCACGAGCACCGAGAGGTCGGCGCGCGCGACGCGCTCGAGATCGCTCGCGATGCGGTCCATCTGGTAGCCGCCGACGAGGCCGGGCAGCCGGGTGCTGCGCCGCGTCGCGCCCGCGACCATGACGCCGTCGAGGCGGTACGCGATGTAGCTCTCGGCGCCTGCGGCGACGAACTTGAAGATGGCGTCGCCGATGCGCACCTCGCAGAGGTGCTCGAGCTCGGCCTCGGCGACGAACGCGCCGTCGACGAGCGTGCCGTTGTGGCTGTCGAGGTCCTCGACCCACCACGCGTCGCCTCGGTACGAGATGCGCGCGTGGCGCCGCGACACGCTCGGCTCGGGGATGACGACGTCGGCGGCGGCCTCGCGCCCGACGACGAGCGTCGGCGCGGTGAAGAGGTACGCGGGGCGCATCTGCTCGAAGCAGGGCGCGTAGAGCAGCACGAGGCCGGCGCTGGTGAGCCCGCGCGCGGCGCTCTCGGGGCCGGCCGGGGTGCCGAACAGCTGCATCGAGGCGGTGTCGATCGTCATGCGTGGCGGGGCGCCGGGAGGCGAGCGGCCCATGATACCCTGTCCGCCATCGCCCATGGACTCGTCGCTCGTCGTCGCCGCGGTGCAGATGTCCAGCCAGGACGACCTGGCGCAGAACCTCGCGCGCATGGTCGAGCGCGTGCGGCAGGCCGCCGACCGCGGCGCGCGCGTCGTCGTCCTGCCCGAGAACTTCGCGTTCATGGGGCCCGAGGCGCAGAAGCGCGAGATCGCCGAGCCCATCGGCGCGGGCGAGCCCGGGCTCATCGGCGAGGCCGTCGCCGACGCGGCGCGCGAGGCCGACGTCTGGGTCATCGCCGGGGGCATGCCCGAGCGGTCGCCCGACCCCGAGCGCCCGTTCAACACCTGCGCGGTGTTCGACCCCGACGGCGAGCTGGTCACGAAGTACCGCAAGATCCACCTGTTCGACGTCGACCTCCCCGACGGCACGAGCCTGCGCGAGTCGGCCTCGACCTCGGCGGGGCGCGAGCCGGTCAAGGTCGACATCGAGGGGTGGAGCTTCGGCCTGTCGATTTGCTACGACCTCCGCTTCCCCGAGCTGTACCGGGCGCTCGTGTCGCTCGGCGCCGAGGTGCTCGTCGTGCCCGCCGCCTTCACGCTCACCACCGGCAAGGACCACTGGCACGCGCTCTTGCGCGCGCGCGCGATCGAGTCACAGAGCTGGGTCGTCGCGCCGGCGCAGTGGGGCAAGCACCCGCGCGGTCGCCAGACCTACGGCAAGACGCTCGCGGTGGACCCGTGGGGCGCGGTCGTGTCCGAGGCCTCCGAGGGGGAGGGGCTCGTGCTCGTCACGCTCGACCGCGCCTACCTCGAGCAGGTCCGCCGCAGCCTGCCGTCGCTCGACCACCGGCGGCTGTAGCGCGGCGCTTGCCTCTTCTTTACCCGGCGGGGCGGCTCAGGCCGCGCCCCGCCACCCCATGGCCCCCAAGGAGGGCGCGCCGCCCTCCTTGGGAATCCTCCTCGCGCAGAACCGCGTGCACGCACGCTGGCGTTCGACCCGCCACCCGAGATCACCCGGAAGCGGGCGCTGCCTGGTGCC
>CAITLX010000308.1 GCA_903893335.1 uncultured delta proteobacterium
CCGAGCCGGTGGGGCGCGCGCGCAAGGCGCTCGTGGCGCTCCAGAGGTCGCCCGACGACGGCCTGGCGGCGCTCGCCGCCGACCTCGCGGCCGAGCTCGCCGACGACGCGGTCGAGTCGTCCTCGGTGCGCCGCCTGCTCGGCGACGCGCTCGCGACGTTCGCCGTGACCGGCGCGCGCGCCGCGCACGTGCGCGCGCTCGACGCGCTCGAGAAGGCGCGCGAGGCCGTCGCCGAGATCGATCGCGCGCGCCTCGAGCTCGACGGCCCGGCGCGTCGCGCGCTCTTCGGCCGGCTGCGCGACGTGGACGCCGCGATCCTCGAGTCGTCGCTGCTTCGCGATCTCCTCTCGCTCGACCGGCGCGTGACCGACGACTCGCGCACGGCCCCCGCGGTCGATCAGCTCAGCGACCACGTCGCCACCGCGCTGCTCGCGTGGGAGGCCGGCGCGTCGCCCGACGCCCCCGAGCACCCGACCGACCGCCTGCGCAAGCTCCGCGCGCTGCTGCACGCGCTCGACACCGAGCCGGGCGACACCACGACCGAGCGCGGCGAGGCGCTCGCGGCGCGCTGGCGGGGCGCCACGCGGCTGCTGCTCGGCGCGCTGGACGCAGGCGTGCCGGCGCTGCTCGAGCGCTCGCTCGGCGCCGCGCTCGCGCGGTCGCTCGACGGGCTGGTGCGCGCCGAGGCGTGCGACCCGGTCGACGTGCTGCTCGTCGCGGGGCGGCGCCTCGGGCGCCCGAGCCACTTCGCGCTGCTCGCCGAGGCGTCGATGCGCCCCGACCTCTCCACCATGCTCGCGGCCTTCGGGCGCTTCGCCTCCGCGGTGGCCGCTTCCGACGGCGCGGGCGACGCGCTCACCTCGCGGCTCGCGGCGCTCGACGAGCTCGCGCGCACGCTGGCCGACGACGGCGAGGGGCGCGCCGAGGCGCTGCGCATCGTGCTCGTGCGCCTGCACCGCGCGCTGGTGGGGCTCGCCGAGGCCCCGTCGCTCGTGTCGCTCGCGACGGGCGCGTCCAACCAGCCCTCGCTCGTGCAGGCGCTCGAGGTCGCGGCGTTCTCGCTGCTGCAGCTCTCCACCGCGGCGCGCCAGCGCCTCGCCGACGAGGGGGACCTCGCTCCGCGCTCGCTCGTGGTCGGCTCGTCGCGCCGCGGCGATCTCGCCGCTGCGTTCGATCGCGCCGCCTTCGGCCCCGTCGGCGCCCAGGGCGACGCGACGACGCGCTTCATGACGGCCTGCCGGGCCTCGCTGCCGCGGTCGATCGTCGATCTGCTCGCGGCGGTGCTCGTGCGCGTCGAGCGGCTGCCACCTGCCTCGGTCGCACCCGACCTCGGCCCGCGTCGCTCCGAGGTGCCGCTGCCCGCGTGGGTGCCCGCGCGCCGCACGCTCGGCGGCTTCTCCCTGCTGCGCCCGATCGGCTCGGGCGCCGTCGGGTCGGTGTTCGTCGCGCGTCGCTACGAGGACCGCGCCGACCCCGACGGCGAGCGCTTCGCGCTCAAGGTCCCCGAGTTCGACGCCGCCGCCGCGCGCCACCTCACCGAGGCCGAGTTCCAGCAGATGTTCCGCGACGAGGCGAGCGCGCTGCTCTCGCTGCCCGTCCAGCCCAACCTCGCGCGCTTCGTCACGTTCGATCTCGCGGCGCGCCCCAAGCCCATCCTCGTCATGGAGCTCGTCGAGGGCCCCACGCTCGAGACGACCCTCGCGGTGCGCAAGATGACGACCGACCGCGCCGTGCACCTGCTCGACGGCGTGCTCGCCGGCCTCGAGGCGATGCACCGCGTCGGCGTCGGGCACCTCGATCTCAAGCCCTCCAACGTCATCTTGCGCGACGGGCGCGAGCCGGTGCTCGTCGATTTCGGCCTCGCTGGCCGCCGCATCCGCCCGGGCTGCGGCTCGGCGCCGTACGGCGCGCCGGAGGTCTGGGGCGTGGCGCTCTCGGGGCACGAGCCCTCGCCGCTGCCGGCCGACGTCTACTCCTTCTCGTGCCTCGGGTTCGAGCTGCTCACCGGCCGCCCGCTCTTCGACCAGGAGCACGAGACGTCGCTCATCGCGGCCCACGTCGCGCACGACGGCTGGCCGTCTCCGCTCGCGGCGCTCTACCGCGTGCCGCCCTTCGCGCGCCTCGCGCAGCTGCTCGCCGCTGGCCTGCGGCGCGATCCGCGCGAGCGCGCCACCATCGCCGCGATGCGCTCGGGCCTGCGCACGCTCTCGCCCGAGTTCTCCTCCGAGCCCTGGCCGCTCGGCGGCTGAGCGGCGCGCGCCCCTTGCGGTCGCGGCGCGCCGTGCCCACGTTCCCGCCATGACGCCCGCCCGCCGCTCGCTCTCCACGCTGCTCCTGCTCGTGGCCGCCGCGGGCTGCGGCGGCAGCACCGCCGACCCCGTCGGCGACGCGGGCACGCCCGACGCCGCTGACGACGCGCGCGACGCTCCCGGCGACGAGCCGGCAGGCGACGCCGCGGGCTGCGCGCTGACCTTCGAGCACGCCACCCTCGCCGTCGTGCAGCGCGACGGCACGCGCGAGGACTGCGCCTCGGCGACGTGGGACGGCGGCACCGACGTCGTCGAGGAGGCGAGCGGCCAGGTCACCGCCGTCGCCGCCAACTCCTTCACGCTCGACACCTGCCCGCCCAACGCCGACTGCGCGCTGAGCGCGATGACGTTCGTCGCCGACGCTCCGGGCATCGCGCTCGCCAGCGCGATCCCGAGCGGCGCGTACGTGCATGTCCGCTGGAAGCTCACGCGCTTCTGGGCCTGTCAGGCGTCGCTCGAGGTCACCTCGCTGCCGACCTGGGGCGGGCTCGCCAATCCGGTGGCCTCGCTGCCGGCGCTCCTGCTCGCGGTCGCCGACGGCGCCGCGCACCTCCCGGGCGCCCCCTTCACGGTCGATCGCGAGAAGCTCGCGTGCGCCGACGAAGACGCGGGCGCCGGGTGCGGCGGCCCCGAGCCCGGCGCGTACCAGTTCCTCTTCCTGGCCACCGCGGCGCAGGCCCCTGTGCTGCGGGTGCCGATGGGCGAGGTGCGCGCCTGGTCGGCGCTCGAGTCGGGCCACGGCTCCTGGGACGTGAAGAACCTGCGCTCGTTCCAGTCCACCGCCTGCGACGACTACTGGAACTTCGCCTGGTGGCTCGCCTGGCGCCCCCCGA
>CAITLX010000309.1 GCA_903893335.1 uncultured delta proteobacterium
CGTGATGGCCTTCGCCAGGTTGGACTTCGACTGCACCTTCACGATCGACGCCGTCAGCGTCGTCTTGCCGTGGTCGATGTGACCAATCGTGCCGACGTTCACGTGCGGCTTGGTGCGTACGAATTTCTCCTTGGCCATGACGCGCTCTCCTCGGACGATCGAAGGTCGGGTGGGTGGGTGCTGAGAGGGGGTGGGGCGGGCGAAGCAGCGGGGCGAAGTATCGGGTCGAGCCCAGCGCGAGGATTGAACTCGCGACCTCCCCCTTACCAAGGGGGTGCTCTACCACTGAGCTAGCTGGGCGATGCGGAGGGGGGTCGGAAGTACCTCAGAAGTGGGGGCCGGAGCGGGAGACGGGATTCGAACCCGCGACGTTCAGCTTGGAAGGCTGACGCTCTACCAACTGAGCTACTCCCGCGGCGGTCGCGTGGTTCGTGGCGCTCACGCCGGTGGAGGGTGATGGATTCGAACCATCGAAGGCATAGCCGGCAGATTTACAGTCTGCTCCCTTTGGCCACTCGGGCAACCCTCCGAAATTCTTAATGAAACTCCTTGCATCGAGGGCTGAGAGCCCCGCTTCGACCCAACCGTGGGAGCTGACGCGGGGAGTCGAACCCCGAACCACCTGCTTACAAAGCAGGTGCTCTGCCGGTTGAGCTACGCCAGCCCGACCCGCAAGCGAGACGGCGCCTGCGCGCAGCGAAGGGTAAACGAACCCTTTGCTTCGCACAAGCAAAACCGACGACCTTTCGCGAAAGCTCTCGACCACCGCCCCTGGCTGGCCTAGGTTGAGTGGGCCGGTCGGGGGAAAAGTAGACGGGTGCCCGCGCGAAGGGAGCGGAGGCGTAGCGCGCTACGCAAGGGCTGTCAAGCAGGCTCTGTGCCGGAGCAGCTCCCCGCCCCGAGAGCGACGCGCCGACGCCCTGCGTGGCGAGGCACGGACGGGTGCCGACGTGGGGGTACAGGCCCCGCGCTGGCGTGGGGACGGGGACGGGCTCAAGGTTGCGGGGAGTCGCCCGTTCTTGTATGCGGCCGAATATGGGAAAATCTCCGATGTCGATCCCGCCGTCGCTCCGCCCCTCGCGGCTGATCGGACGGAGCATGCTCCCGTTCGCGTCGACCGTGCCGCCGCGGAGCGAGCCAGCCGGACCCGGCGGACCGCCTCGGGGGCCCAGCGGGCACCGTGGCGCGCTCGTGGCCGCGCTCGCGCTGGTCGTCGCCGCGGGTG
Organism: uncultured delta proteobacterium; assembly: GCA_903893335.1. Classification (GTDB taxonomy): domain Bacteria; phylum Myxococcota_A; class Polyangia; order Polyangiales; family Polyangiaceae; genus CAITLX01. The sequence continues at coordinate 1,226 of CAITLX010000309.1, forward strand.
GGGGCGCCTACTGGGCGCGCGGGCACCTGCACCGCTCGCCGCGCACGGCGCCGCGGGCACAGGCCGCTGCCGATCTGCGCACGACGCCCGACGGCGCCTACGTTCGCTGGCGTCGCGACACGATCGAGGTCGCGGTCGACGACTCGCTGCACCAGATAGGCGGCGGCGCGCTGGCTGCGGTCGAGAGCGCGATCGGCGCCTGGCGCGCCTCGGGCGCGCAGATTCCCGCCGTGACCGCGCACCCGGCGCACGGGCTCACGCCTGGGTACGTGTCGGGGGGCGAGAACCAGAACGCCGTGCTGTTCATGCCCGGTGGCTGGCCGACCGCGAAGGGGGCGCTGGCGGTGACCGTGCTCACCTACGACTCCACGAGCGGCAGCCTCGTCGACGCCGACCTCGTCGTGAACGGCGCGTACGGCTTCGGCGTCCTGTCGTCGAAGGGCGGCAAGGACGACGACGAGGGCGAGGGGCCCGAGCTGTCGGTCGAGGGCAACGGCGGCGATCACGGCGGCGGGCCGTTCGATCTGCAGAACGTCGTCACGCACGAGTTCGGCCACTTCTTCGGGCTCGGCGAGGATTTCGCGGACACGTCCACGACGATGTACTCGCGGTCGAAGGCGCGCGAGCTGCACAAGCGAAAGCTCACGCCGGTCGATCGCTCGGCGCTCGCCGCGCTCTACATCGACGGGCCCGGCGGGGTCGATCAGGGGGGCGGGGGCTGCGGCGGGGCGACCATCGCCGCCGTGGGCCCGGCCGGTCGGGCGTCGTGGGGCGCGGGCATCGCGGGCCTCGTCGGACTCGTCGCGCTGGTGCGCTCGCGCCGTGGGCGACGCGCCGCCGGCGCCGGGCTCGGCCTCGCCGGCGTGTGCCTCGCGGGCTGGCTGTCGAGCCGTCCGGCGCAGGCGACCCCGGACGTCGATGGCGCGACCGCGTCGGCCGACATGCAGGTCGTCGCCGCCGCCGCGCGCTGGACGAGCGGCATCCTCGAGACGGACCTCACGCTGCGCACCGTCACCTGCCGCGCTGCCACCTGCCCGTCGAGCGACGTTCAGCTCCGGGTGCCCGGCGGCCACGACGGCAACCTGGTGCAGGTCATCGGCCTCGATCCGGCCCCGCGCGCGGGCGCGACCGTCAAGATCGCGCTCCAGGCCGGCGCTCCGCACCACGTCGTCGGCGTGCGGCCTCTCGCTCCGGTCGCCCCCTGATCGGCAGCCCACGGCGGTCGCTGCGGCTCCGGCGCTTCGACGACCAGGCTTGACGCGCGACCCGCGGCGCGCGTTGCATCGCCCGATGCAAGCCAAGCACGCCGACATGACGGGCAAGACGGTCATCCTCACCGGGGCCAGCCGAGGCATCGGGCGCTCGACGGCGCTCGCGCTCGGCGCAGCCGGCGCCGACCTCGGGCTCGTGTGCCGCGACGCGGCGCGGGCCGACGAGGCCGTCGGCGCGGTGCGCGCCGCGGGGGCACGCGGCGCCATCGACGTCTTCTACGCCGACCTCTCGTCGCTCGCCGACATGAAGCGCGTCGCCGGCGAGATCGACGCGCGCTACCCGCGCATCGACGTGCTGCTCAACAACGCCGGCGGCATCTTCCCCGAGCGACGCTCGACCGTGGACGGCCTCGAGCACACCTTCGCGGTCAACCACCTCGCCTACTTCGTCGTGACCGCGCTGCTCGCGCCCAAGCTGCGCGCGAGCGCACCGGCGCGCGTGGTCAACGTCGCGTCGACCGCGCACCGCGGCGTCGCGCTCGACTTCGACGACCTGCAGAGCGAGCGCGGCTACTCGGCGTTCCGCGTCTACTCGCGCTCGAAGCTCGCCAACGTGCTGTTCACGCGCGAACTCGCGCGGCGGCTCGCCGGCTCGGGCGTGACGGCCAACTGCCTGCACCCGGGCGTCATCGCGAGCCATTTCGGGCAGTCCGAGGGGGGCCTGCTCGCGCTCGTCATGAAGATCGGCAAGCCCTTCCTCTCGACGCCCGAGAAGGGCGCGCGCACCTCGGTCTACCTCGCGTCGTCGCCCGAGGTCGCGACCGTCACCGGCGGCTACTTCGATGACTGTCGCGTCGCGAAGCCCTCGCGCCAAGCTCAGGACGACGACGCAGCCGCGAGGCTGTTTCGCGTCAGCGAGGAGCTCGCCGGTCTCACCTTCCCGGCGTGACCGCCGAGGAGCCCGGCCTCAGCCCTTGAGGGCCTC
>CAITLX010000310.1 GCA_903893335.1 uncultured delta proteobacterium
CCGCGCGCATCGAGGCGCTGCTCGACGAGCTGCTCAAGCTCGCGCGCATCGAGGCGCGCGGCGTCGAGACCCCGGTCGACGTCGATCTCGCGGCCGCGGCGCGCGCGGCCGTCGAGGGCGCCCTCGACCGCGGCGCGCAGGTCGAGCTGCGCGTCGAGGGCGACGCGGTCGTACGCGGGGACGCCGCGTGGCTCGCGCGCGCGGTGGAGAACCTCGTCGACAACGCCGTCGTCCACGGCGAGGCGGGGCGCCCCGTCCGCGTCACCCTTCGCCGCGAGGGGGGGCAGGTCGTCCTCGCGGTCACGAGCGCGGGCGCCGTCCCGCCGCACGTCCGCGCGCGCCTCTTCCGCCGCTTCGTCACGACCCGCGCCGACCGGGGCGGCACGGGGCTCGGACTCGCCATCGTGCGGGCGGTCGCCGCGTCGCACGGCGGGCGCGCCGAGCTCGTCCGCCCGGGCCCCCCCGAGGTCGAATTCCGCCTGCGCCTCCCGGCGCCCTGACGCCCCCCGGGCCCCGCTCGAAGTTGCGACCGGCGGGCAACCCCGCTATAGCCGCCCACCCCTGAGATAGGCCGTGAACATCCTCGCCCTCCAGCCGCAAGGCACAGTCCCGCCCGCAGGCGGCGCGCCGACGACCACGTCGAGCACCGCGCAGCCCTCGACGCCCGCTTCCTCACCCTCGTCCTCGCAGACGCCGGGGGGCCAGCTGTTCTTCATGCTGGCCATGATCGTTCCTCTGTTCCTCGTGATGTGGCTCACATCGCGGTCGCAGACGAAGAAGCAGAAGGAGCTCGAGGCCAAGCTCAAGAAGGGCGACCGCGTCGTCACCCAGTCGGGCCTGGTCGGCAAGCTCCTCGAGATCGGCGCCGGTCGGCACGTCAAGATCGAGATCGCCCCGGGGGTGAAGGTCGACATGCTCCGCACCGCCATCGTCGGGCTCGACACCGAGGACGCCGCTCCCGGCGTCGTCGCCCCCGACAAGAAGTGACGGGCGATGGACACCAGCCTCCAGTACGTCTTTGGCGGGGTGGCCGCGCTGAGCTTGCTCGGCGTGTGGCGCTCCAAGCACCGGGTGGCGTTCCTCCTCGCGGTGCTCTCGTTCCTCGCGGCGGCGACGGCCGCGCACTACCACGCGTTCTGGGTGACCGTGAGCTTCGCGCTCGGCGGCATCTGGTCGCTCGTCGGCGCCCTGCCGGTGATGGACCTCGCCTGGCGCGCCAAGACGGGCTTCGTCCTCGCGATCGGCCTGCTCGCGGCGCTGTCGGTGTGGCCGACGGTCGAGTCGGTGTCCGGCGGCATGGTCCCGTGCCCGGCCTACCTGAGCGAGAACATCGATTTCCGCATCGTCGCGGGCCTCGATCTCCGCGGCGGCCTGCGCCTCGTCTACACCGTCGACGTCGAGGAGGCGATCAAGGACAAGCGCGATCGCTACTACGACGACATGCGCCAGCAGCTCGCCACCGAGCTCGGCATCCACTCCGGCGACAAGCCCGCGACCCGCGAGGAGTTCGTCAAGCTGGCCGAGAAGGTGCGCGTCGAGAAGCCGCGCGACAACGTCGCGCTGCTCCAGCTCACCTTCGCCGACGCGGCCGACGTCGCGAAGATCGACGAGAAGTTCCTCCGCCGCTTCGCCGGCGAGATGGCGATGCAGCGCACGGGCGACGCGAAGGTGGTCACCTTCAAGATCCGCAGCGACGTCGAGTCGTCGATCCGCGAGCGCGCCGTCAACCAGGCCAAGGACACCATCGGCCGCCGCGTCGACGAGCTCGGCCTGCGCGAGGCCGCCGTCAACGTGCGCGACGAGGACATCATCATCGAGGTCCCCGGCGAGGACGAGAAGACGTTCAAGGAGATCCGCGAGATCATCGGCCAGACGGCCCGGCTCGAGTTCAAGATCTTGGACGACCCGGCCGACTTCTTCGCCGCCGTCGCGCGCCAGTCGAGCGACGACGAGCTCGAGAAGCACCCCGAGACCAAGGGCATCACCGTCGGCAACGTCGAGGGCGGCGTGTCGGTGGGCGCGGGCCAGACGAAGAACCTGCACTACGCGCGCGTCGTCTCGCAGCCCGGCGAGTCGATGAAGGACGCGAAGAAGCGCCTGCAGGAGTGGGTCCAGACGCTCAACGTGCCCGACGACCACGAGGTCGGCTACGGCATCGTCTACGACTCGAACCCCGAGACGCTGCAGCCGAAGGAAGTCGGCTGGCGCACGTACTACCTCTGGAACAAGGCCGAGATCACCGGCGACATGCTGCGCGACGCGCAGGCCACGCCCGACCAGAGCGGTCGCGGCATCGGCAGCTGGTACGTCCAGCTCACGTTCACCGAGGCCGGCGGCGACCACTTCGAGGAGATCACGGCGGCCAACGTCAAGCGCCGCTTCGCCATCATCCTCGACAGCAAGATCGAGTCGGCGCCGGTCATCCAGCAGCGCATCGCGGGCGGCCGCGCGCAGATCACCCTCGGCGCGAGCGACACCGAGTCGCAGCTCGAGGAGGCGCGCAAGCTCGAGCTGGTGCTGCGCTCGGGCGCGCTGCCGGCCCCCATCTCGCCGTCCAACGAGCAGCGCATCGGCCCCTCGCTCGGCAAGGACGCCATCGGTCAGGGCGTCAAGGGCGCGCTCGCCGGCTCGCTGCTCGTGCTCATCTTCATGATCGCGTACTACCACCGCGCAGGAGCGGTGGCCGACGTGGCGGTGCTCTTCAACCTGCTGTTGCAGCTCGCGGTGCTCGCGAGCTTCGGCGCGTCGATGACGCTGCCGGGCATCGCGGGGCTCGCGCTGACCATCGGCATGGCGGTCGACGCCAACGTCCTCATCAACGAGCGAATCCGCGAGGAGCTTCGCGCCGGCAAGAGCCCGCGCGCCGCCGTCGACGCCGGCTACGAGAAGGCGTTCAGCGCCATCCTCGACGGCCACGTGACGACGTTCATCTCCGGCCTCATTCTCGCCCAGTACGGCACGGGCCCCATCAAGGGCTTCGCCGTGACCCTCATCGTGGGCATCCTCGCCAGCCTGTTCACGGGTGTCGTGTGCACGCGTCTGGTGTTCGACTGGTGGGTCCGTGGGCGCAGGCTCAAGACCCTCGACCTGGGCTGACGGGAGCGATCGATGGAGCTGTTCAAACCCGGCAAGCTGTATGACTTCATGGCGATCCGGAAGTACTGGATCACCTTCAGCCTCTCGGCGGTCGTCGTCTCTCTGCTCGCGCTCGTGTGGCCCGGGCCCAACTACGGGACCGACTTCAAGGGCGGCACCGAGATCGAGATCGCCTTCCACAAGCCGATCGACGCGGCCCTCGTGCGCTCGACCGTGCACAAGATCGGCTTCGACGCCCCCGACGTCGTCTCCGTCACCGACCCGGCGAACCCCAACCGGTTCATCGTCCGCGTGCAGGAGATCACGGCCCTCGACGAGGCCAAGAAGGGCTCGATCTACTCGGCGCTCTGCGCCGCTCACCCGGGCGGCGGCGAGCCGCCGGCCGACCGCTGCCCCCCCGGCTCGCGCCCGACCGAGGTGAAGTTCAGCCCCGGCGGCGACAAGCTCTTCCTGCGCTACGACGCCGAGCCCTCGCTCGGCACCATCCGCCAGCAGCTCGCCAACGTGCAGGGGCTCGAGCTCCGCCCCGGCGCGCACAACCCGCAGATCGTCAGCCCGCGCGACCACAAGGTCGAGGTGCAGCTCAAGTCCGAGGGCGACAAGCTGATGGATGGCCTGCGCCGTGAGCTCGGCGCCGACGCCGTCCCCGAGAACCCGCTGCGCGTCGAGTGGGTCGGCCCCAAGGCGGGCAAGCAGCTGCGCGACGCAGCGGTCAAGAGCGTCGCCATCGCGATCGTCTTCATCATGGCCTACGTCGCGTTCCGCTTCGACCTGCGGTTCGCCCCCGGCGGCGTCGTGGCCCTCGTGCACGACGCGATGGTGGTCATCGGCGTCTTCACGCTGCTCCGCAAGGAGATCACCCTCTCGACCATCGCCGCGGTGCTCACGATCGTCGGCTACTCGATCAACGACACCGTCGTCGTCTACGACCGCATCCGCGAGAACCTCGGCAAGCACCGGGGCAAGACCTTCGCGCAGATCATCAACCTGTCGGTCTCCGAGACGCTGTCTCGAACCGTGCTGACCTCGGGCGCAACCCTGCTCAGCATCCTCGCGTTCTTCGTGTGGGGAACGGGCGTCATCAAGGACTTCGCGCTCGCGCTGCTCATCGGCATCGTCGCGGGGACGTACTCGTCCATCTACGTCGCGGCGCCGCTCACCGAGTGGATCGACCGCAAGTTCTTCGCCGACGCCGGCACCCAGACCAAGCGGACGGCGCGCCCCATCAAGAAGGCCGGCGCCGTCGTCTGAGGGGGGCCCCATTGACCCTCGACGCCCCGGCGCGCGATGCTCTCGGGCGATCGATGCGACGCCCCCTCCTCCCCGTGCCGCTCGCGCTGCCTGCGCTCCTCGCGCTCGCCTGCGTGGCGATGTTCGCCGCCTGCTCCAGCTCGGATGCGACGTCGAGCACCGTGCAGCTCTCGCAGGGGTGCAACATCAACAGCGACTGCCAGTCGCCGCTGGTGTGCGCCTTCCGGCGCTGCCACTCGCAGTGCGAGGACTCGCGCGACTGTCCGTCGAGCCAGCTGTGCGTCGCGAGCGAGCGCCCGTTCCATGTCTGCCAGCTCACCGACGAGTCGAAGTGCACGCGCACGAGCGACTGCTCGGGCAGCCAGCTCTGCGGCGTCGATGGCGCGTGTCGCGACGGCTGCGCGACCGACCGCGACTGCCTCGGCGGCCAGAAGTGCGCGACCGGCACGTGCGCGGATGACGCCGAGCTCGACGACGCGGGCAAGCTGCCGGTCGACGGCGACGCGGCCACCGAGCAGACGGGCCAGCCCTGCGGCTTCGACACCGACTGCCCCGCGCCCTACGTCTGCCGCGCGGGCGTCTGCAACGACGCCTGCCACGCCGACGCCGACTGCCCGGCGGGGCGCGCGTGCATCGACCACGCCTGCAAGCCCGTCGTGTGCGGCGGGCAGACGCCCCCCGCCGACGGCGGCGGCAGCGCGTGCCAGTACGACTCGCAGTGCGAGGCGCCGCTGGTGTGCCGCGTGGGGCTCTGCAACTGCGAGTGCCTCGGCGACGGCGACTGCCCGGGCGGCGGGACGTGCATCGGCACGCGCTGCGACTACCCCGTGGCGCCGGTCGACGCAGGCGTGGACGCGCCGGTCGACGCCGCCGTCGAGTAGCCGCTCGCCGGGCTCGCTCGAACTCGAGCCCAGCGGCGCGCCGCGGTCACTCGAACTCGAGCCGCCAGCGCACGTCGGCGCCGAGGTTGCCGAGCCCCGAGCTGGCGACGTCGTTCACGTTGTCGTAGTTGCCCTGCACGCTGACGCGGGGGCCGAGGCGCCACTCGACGTTGGTGCGCACCTCGCGGTTGTCCGAGAGCCCCGAGGTCACGGTGGCGCGCACGCGGTCGGTCACGCGCTTGCCGATGGTGACGGTGGGCTCGGTGCGCCCGGTGCGCGACGAGTAGGCGCTGCCGAAGCGAAAGTCGTCGACGACGGGGATGGCGCTCTTGACGGCGGTGTCGGCGCCCGTGAGCGCGCTCAGCGCCTCGAGCGCGGCGGTCTCGCCGACGCTCGACGCCTGGAGCTGATCGACCTCGGCGCGCGTCATGCCGATGGTGAGCAGGAGCACGATGTCCTCCTGCGCGAGCGCGGGCTCGCTCGACATGTCGAGGCGCAGGTTGTCGGCGTCTCCGAAGGCGTGGAGCGTGATGCGCCACAGGCCGCCCGAGCGGCCGACCGCGCCGGCTGCGCCGCCGCCCGACGAGGCGCCGCCCGTCGCGCTGCCGGCCTGCGACTCGGAGTAGCGCCGGTACTCGGTGACGGCGGTGATGTCGACGGTCGGCGCGATGCGGCTCGCGTCGTCGAAGCGCACCGTGCCCTGGCGCACCTCGAAGTCGTTGGCGCGCAGGCGCAGGTGGCCGCCGGGCACCACGCGAAGCTGGCCGCGCAGGCCGAAGCGCTGGTTGGTGCCGGTCAGCGCGAGCGCGTCGGAGTCGAGCGCGAGCATCGCCTCGACCAGGTTGTTGCGCAGGCGCAGCGGCTCGCGCGCGCGCAGGCGCAGGTCGAAGGCCACCGCGTCGTCGGCCGGGTCGTAGGCGTCGAAGCTCTTGCGCCGCGCGCGCTGCGCCAGCGAGCCGAGGTCGGCGGCGATCGCGATGGGGCGCGAGTAGGTGAACGAGGCGAGCGTGACGTCGCCCGTCACCCTCGGCAGCGGGCGAGCCTCGTCCTCGCGGCGGGCGGTCGGGAGCGACGCGGCCAGATCGGCGTCGAGCGCGACGTCGATGCCGTCGACGACCGGCAGGTGCACGCCGCGCGCGACGAGCGTCGCGCTCGCGTCGCCGACCTCGAGGCCCCGCAGCGGCGCGCGCCCCGAGAGCACGAGCGTGCCGCCGCCGAGCGAGGCGGTGCCGCGAGCGATGCGCGCCTCGCCGCCCCCGAGCACGACCTCGAGGTCCACGTCCGACACGAGCAGCGGCATGCCGCGCAGCGCGAGCTCGCCGCGCGCGATGTGCAGCGCGCCCTCGTAGGCAGCCGAGGCGGGCGGCCCGCGCACCGTGAGCTTCGCGCCGAACGTGCCGCTGGCGCGCTCGACGCGGGCGAGCAGCGGCGCGAGCGTCGCGAGCTCGGTCGGCGGGACCTCCACCTCGAGGTCGAGATCGGGGTGTCGCGCGGGGTCACGCACGCGCCCGCGGGCGACCACCGAGGTGCGGAAGCCCGACGCCGCCACCACGTCGAGCGCCAGGCGCGGCACCTCCACGCCGTCGTCGCCGAACACGAGCGGCGGCGTCCCCTCGCGCAGCGTCACGCGCCCCGCGCCCGACGCGAGATCGAGCTCGGCCAGCTCGATCTTGCCGCGCGCCGCCTGCGGCTCGTCGAGCGGCAGCGCGTCGATCGTGATCTTGCCCGACAGGCTCCCCTTGGGTGGGTCGTCGCGCACCAGCGACGAGGGCAGCGCCGACGCGAGCGCGCCGACGTCGACGCCGGCGAGCCGGATCGTGCCGCGCGCGGTCTTGTGCTGCTGGCGGGTCATCTGCAGGTCGTCGAGCGCGATCTGCCCGCCGAGGAGATCGCCGCTCACGTGGAAGACGCCCTGCTCGAGGTCCTTCGCGTACTCGGCCCGGTCGAACGGCGGCGAGATGGGCTGGCCGCAGCGCGTGTGCCCGATGACGCGCCTCGGCTGCACGGTGGGCACGAGCGTGAGCTGCACATGCGACGCGGGCAGCGTCGCGGCGCCGACGCGCACGGGCGACACGTGCACGTCGGCGTCGACCGCGATCTCCGACAGCGTGCCCGACACCTTGGCGACCGCGCTCGAGGTGCCGTCGAGCAGAGTGGCGAGCGGCCCCATCGACTGCACGCGACCGATGGGGATGTCCGACGCGGTCGCCTCGGCGCGCAGGATGCCCCCCGGGCGCACCGTGGCCGAGCCGAACATCGCCCCCTTGCCCTTGCGCAGCGTGAAATGCGGCACGTCGAGCGCCATGCCGAGGTCCTGCGCGTCGCGGTCGAGCCAGCGCCAGTCGATCGCGGCCTCGCCGCCGTCGTACTTCTCGCCGAACAGCTCGAGCGAGTCGAAGTGGGTGTCGGCGCGCACCTCGAGCAGGCCGCCGCCGCAGCGGTCGGCGACGCCCCCCATGTCGAGGTGCACGCGCGCGCGCGAGCTGCCGACGCCGCGCATCTCCTGGAAGCGCGGGTCCTGATCGAAGTGCCACATGTGCAGGAAGTCGCGGAGATCGAGCTCGCGCGCGTCGACGTCTGCGTCGACGACGAGCGTCGAGGGGCCGTCGAAGTCGAGGCGCGCCGACGGCAGCTCGAAGGTGCTCACCCCCTTGGTCGCGCGCACGTCGAGCAGATCGACCACGAGCGGGCGGAAGCGCACGCGCGACGAGGTGATGTCGCCGAGCGGGAAGCCGCCGAGCTCGAACCCCGCGACGGAGAGATCGCCGGTGAGCAGCACGTCGCCGGCCCTGCCGTGGAGGTCGACGCCGACGGTCGCGCGCCCGGCGAAGGGGAGCTTGGCGATGGGCGTCACGTCGCCGAAATCGAGCGTCGAGCCGGGAGTCACCGTGACGTCGAAGGTGTCGTGGAAGCCGATGGCGACCGTCGTGTCCATCGAGCTGCGGCCGAACGTGACGTGCACGCCGTTGAACACCATCGCGTCGGGGTGCACGCCGATGCGCCCGACGAGCTTGGCCTCGCGCACGCCGATCATGCGGTGCCTGCGGGGGTCGTCGTACCCGTGGTCGTAGACCTCGAAGCCCGAGGTCTGCACGACCATGTCGCCCTCCATGCGCAGCGGCGCGAGGGTGCCGCCCACCTGCGTGATGTGGCCGCGGTCGAACGTCCACGCGACGATGGTGTGCTGCGTGACGCCGAGGTCGCGCATGAGGCCCGGGAAATCGAGCCCGAGCGAGTCGACGACGCCGATGTGGATGGGCGCCTTGGGCGCGAAGGGGTGGATCTCGGCGTCGGTGGCGATGACCTTGCCGTTGGCGAAGCCCGCCTCGAAGCGCCGCACGCGCACCACGTCGTCGTCGACGTCCACCTGGGCGTCGAGGTGGCTGGCGAGGCGGTACTCGGCCATCTCGAGCCCTGCGCCCGAGACGCTGCCGTGCAGCTCGGGCAGGCGCATGCCGCGCTCCCAGCGCGCGTCGACGTCGACGCCGACCCAGCCGCGCAGCGGCATGAAGGCGACCTGACGGTTGACCAGCTGGCCAGGCGCGCGCGCGGCCACGTGCCCCGACGCCGCTGTCGGCGCTCCGTCCTCGAGCTTGAGCAGCAGGTGGCCCACCTCGAGCTCGACGCGCCGCGGATCGTCCTTCGCCGGGTCGCAACGCCCAGCGGTGCCCGGGGCGTCGTCGTCGTCGGCCACGGCCAGCGCCGAGAGGCGGCGCACGAGGATCGCGCGCGCGTCGATCGACGCCCGCGCCTGCACGCGGCAGACGACGTCGTCGTCGGTCGCGACGGCGCCCGCGGGAGCGCCGGGCGCGAGCACGGGGCGCTGGCGGGTGATCGTGTGCTCGCCGGCGCGCAGGGCGACGTCGAACGCGGGCCCCTCGCGCGCCGCGACGTCGACGTCGATCTCGCGGCCCGAGACGCGGGTGCCGTCGAGGGTGAGCTCGACGCTCGCGTCGGTCAGCGCGAGCGTCGAGAAGGGGAGTCGCTTCTCGGGCGCGGCGGACGGCGCGCGCTTGGGGGTGCGCCACGCGAGGTTGCGCACCTGGCCCTGCTCGACGACCAGTCGCACGCGCGGGGCCTCGACCTCCACGTCGCCCGCGTCGAGCCGCCCCGCGACGAGCGCGAAGGGGCGCGGGCGCACCGTGAGGCGGGCGACCGCGAGCGCCGGCCCGAGCCCGTCGGTCCCCTCGACCTTCAGCCGCGAGACCTCGAGCGCGAGCGGGAAGATCGACACGCGCACCTCGCAGCTCGCCGCCACGCCGAGCTCGCGCGCGAGC
>CAITLX010000311.1 GCA_903893335.1 uncultured delta proteobacterium
GACCCTCGTCGGCGCGGTCGTGTGCGCGATGGCCGCGCTCGCGACCCGACGACGCGCCGCGCGCGACGCGCGCGGCTGATCGCGCCGCCCCGACGCCCACGCGGGCGAAGCGAGCGGCGCGCCCCTGAGGTCGTCGCCGCTCGAGTCAGAACGGGATGTCGTCGCCGCTCGACTTCAGAACGGGATGTCGTCGCCGCCGCCGAAGTCGTCGGGGGGAGCGCCGCCACCGAAGTCGTCGGGGGGAGCGCCGCCGGGGCCGCGACCACCGCCGCCGCCTCCGCCACCACCGCTCGAACCGCCGCCGCCGGACGAACCGGAGCCGCCGCGGTACCCGCCGCCGCCGCCACCACCGCCACCGCCGCGCGGTGCGCCACCCTCGTCATCGCCGCCCGATCGGCCGCGGCCACCGGCGAGGATCACGTTGTTGGCGTGGATCTCGGTCTTGTAACGCTTGTTGCCGTCCTTGTCGTCGTAGCTCGAGGTGCGAATGCCGCCCTCGATGAAGAGCTGCGAGCCCTTGCCCAGGATCTTCGCGAGCGCCTCGCCGCGCTTCCCCCAGACGACGACGTTGTGCCAGTCGGTGCGCTCCTGGCGGACCTTGTTCTTGTCCAGGTACGACTCGGTGGTGGCGAGGCGCAGGTTGAGCACCGCCTGCCCCCCCTGCGTGAAGCGCAGCTCCGGCTCGGCGCCGAGGTTTCCGAGCAACATGACGCGATTCAAGCCTTCAGCCATGGGGTCACCTTCTGCGCGATGGGGTACGAGTGGCAGGCCCGCGCGTCAAGCTGCGCGCGCCCTCCTCGGACGTAGACTGTCCGCCGGTCGCGCGCTTGCCCTGGGGGCGCCCTGTCGGGCGACCCGCCGGACGCGCCGCGGGGCGCGCGGCGCGCGTGGGCGCGACCTGCGGGATGGGGGCAGCCGCGCCGCGCGGCACCTTCTTCGGCACGCCGTAGGTCTCGCGCATGACCATCAGCTCGTCGTGCGTGAGCGGGCGAAACTGCCCGGGGCGGACGCTGTCGCTCGTGATGCCCGCGAACGACGTGCGCGCGAGGCGCATGACCGGAAAGCCGCTCGCCTCGCCCATGCGACGGATCTGCTGGTTGCGCCCCTCGAACAGCGTGACCTCGATCCAGGTCTTGCCGGGCTCGCGGCGGATCCGCTGCACGACGGCCGGGCGCGTGCGGCCGTCCTCGAGCTCGATGCCCTCTTCCCAGCGCTTGAGATCGACGTCGGTCATCTCGCCCGACACCTTCACCGCGTACGTCTTGGGGACGTCGCGCCGCGGGTGCAGAAGGCCGTCGCAGAAGGCGCCGTCGTTGCTGACGAGGAGCACGCCGCTCGTGTGGAAGTCGAGGCGGCCGATGGGGAAGACGCGCGCGTCGACCCCCTTGAGGAAATCGCGCACCGTCGGGCGCCCCTCGGGGTCGGCGAGCGTCGAGACGACGCCGCGCGGCTTGTGCAGGACGAGGTAGACGAGCCCCTCGGCGACGATGCGCCGGCCGTCGAACTCGATGCGATCCTCGAACGGATCGGCCTTCACGCCGAGCTCGCGGACCACCTTGCCGTTCACGCGCACGCGGCCGGCGACGATGATCTCCTCGGCGGCGCGTCGTGACGCGATGCCGGCTCGGGCGAGGATCTTCTGGAGGCGTTCGGTCGGCAAGGGGCTCGGGGGGGCTTTCGCGGAGGCGTCGCCCGGTGGTAGAGCACGACCGATGCGCCGCGTCGAGAAGCCCTGGGGCTACGAGCTGATCTGGGCCGAGACGGCCCGCTACGTCGGGAAGGTCCTGCACATCCGCGCCGGGGAGCGGCTGTCGCGCCAGTACCACCGCGTCAAGGACGAGACCCTGCTCGTGCAGACGGGCGAGATGGACCTCGAGGTGGGCCCGCCCGCCGACGCGCGCACGGTGCGCATGCGCCCCGGCGACACGTTCCACGTCGTCCCGGGCACCATCCACCGCATGATCGCGGTCGGCGACGTCGACGTCGTCGAGGTGTCCACGCCCGAGCTCGACGACGTCGTGCGGCTCGAGGACGCCTACGGCCGCGAGGGCGGGTGACGAACGGCGCTCCGCCGCCGGGCCGGCAGGGCGCGCCGGACCCGACACGGAGCGACGGCAGCGGCGCAGAGGCCGCGGCGGACGTGCGCGCGAAGGCCGCGCACGGCGCCGGGTGGACGATCGCGCTCGGCACCGCGGCGCGTGGCCTCGGCCTCGTCGGCTCGGTCGCCATCACCCACTTCCTCCACCCGGCCGTCATGGGCGAGGTCGCGGCGGCGGTCGTCGTCGTGCTCACGGTCAACCAGTTCTCGACGTGGGGCACCGGGCAGTACCTCATCGCGCACCCGCGCGAGGGGCGCGACGTCGTGTTCCACGCCACGGTGCTGCACGTCGGCATCGGCGCGGCCGCCCTCGCGCTCACGGCGCTGCTGGCGCACCCGCTCGCCGCGTGGCTGCACGCTCCGTCGCTGCCGCGCTACCTCGCCTGGCTCGCCTTCGCCGTCTTCCTCGACCGCGTGGCGTACGTGCCCGAGCGCGTGCTGACGCGCACGCTCCAGTTCAAGCGCCTCGCGGTGGCGCGCGCGAGCTCCGAGATCGCGTACACCGCGCTCGCGCTCGGGCTCGCGTGGGCAGGCGCCGGAGGCATGGCCATCGTCCTCGCCAACGTCGCGCGCTTCGGCGTGAAGCTCCTCGGCTGCGCGGGCAGCATCGCGCCGTCGGCTTGGCTCTCGCCGCACCGGCTCTCGATGGCGACCTACCGGCGCATCTTCGCGTTCGGCGGCCCGCTCGCGGTCGCGGCGTACGCCGGCTTCGCCGCGTCGCGGTGGGACAACCTCGTCATCGAGAGGCTCTTCGGCCCCGCGCTGATGGGGCAGTACAACTCCGCCTACAACCTCGCCGACGTGCCCGCCGACCAGATCGGCGAGCAGGTCGCCGAGGTGCTGCTCCCCTCGCTCGCGACGCTGCCGCGCGCCGAGCGACCGCACATGGCGCTCTCGGCCGCGGGCATCGTCGCGCTCGTCGTCTTCCCCGTCTCGGTGGGCCTCGGCGCCGTCGCGCCGACGCTGGGAGCGACGATCCTCGGCCGCGACTGGACGGAGGTCGGGCGCATGATGTCGTGGCTGAGCGCGCTCTCGCTCGCGCGCCCGCTGAGCTGGCAGGCTGCGGCGTACCTCACCGCGAACGGCCAGCCGCGCACCGTGCTCGTCCTCGAGGTCGGCAAGCTGGCCCTCGTGCTCGCGCTGCTGCTCACCCTCGGCCGGCTCGGCCCGCTCTGGGCGTGCGCCGCGATCGGCATCGCGTTCGCCTCGCACACGGTGGCCGCGCACCTCACCCTCGCGCGCACCGAGGCCGGCTTCACGTTCCGCGCGTGGCTCGGGCGCATCGCGCCGCCCGCGCTCGCGTGCGCGCCGCTGCTCCTGGCCGTGCTCGGCGTGCGCCGCGCGCTCGCGGCCGCAGGCGTCGGCCCCGGGGTCCTCGGCCTCGCGAGCGAGGTCGTCGCGGGCGCGCTCGTGTACGTCGGCGCGGCGCTCGTGATCGCACCGGCGCACGCCCGCGAGCTCATCGAGACCGTGCGTGACGTGCGACGCCGGCGCGCCGGCGTCGCGGCGCGCCCCTAGAGTCGGCGCGCGCGCGCTCGACGCGCGACCCGACGCCCGGCCGACGCCGCCACCGTGACCGCGAGGCGCCCCACCAGCGCGGCCTCCCCCGGTCCGCGCGCGACCCTCGCAGCCTCTGCGAGCAGGCGCGAGGCCGCGACGAGCTCCCCCTCCCACGCGAGCCCGCGGGCGCAGGCGCAGGCGTGCTCGAACAGCGATGCTCGCGCGAGCTCGGCGTCGATTCGCCCCGCGCGCTCCGAGAGGAAGCGGCGCACGACGCGCATCTGGTCGAGGTACGTCGACGACGCGAGGCTCAGGCGGTCGGCGCCCTCCTGGTGGAGCACCACGAGGGGCTCCTCGACGAGCCCGACCTCCCACTTCTCCGCGATGCGCAGGTGAAGATCGAGATCCTCGGCCGTGCGCAGCGTGGTGTCGAACCCGCCGACGTCATCGAGCACGGCGCGGCGCACGAGCGCGGTGCTCGGCGGGAGGCGCGCGTCGCGCAGCACCCAGACGAGCACCTGCCCGTCGTGCGGCAGCGTCTCGCGCCGGTACATGCGCCGCACGACGCCGCCCGAGCTGCGAAAGAGGTCGCACAGCACGAGCCCGACGCGCTCGTGGGCGGCGAGGTAGGCGACCTGCAGCGCGAGCTTGTCGTCGCGCCACGTGTCGTCGGAGTCGAGGAAGGCGACGAGCTCGCCGGTGGACACCGCGATGCCCCGGTTGCGCGCCGCCGACACGCCGCCGTTGGTCTGGCGCACGTAGCGCACACGCTCGCCGTAGCGCGCGACGACGGCCTCGGTGTCGTCGGTCGAGCCGTCGTCGACGACGACGATCTCGACGTCGGGGTAGGTCTGGGCCACCGCGCTGTCGAGCGCGCGCGCGAGCACCTGCGCCCGCTGGTAGGTCGGGACGACGACGCTGACCTTCGGACGCCACTCCGTCATCGGGGCCCAGGTCGCCGAGCGCTAGGCGCCGCGCGAGCGGCGGCTCAAGGCGTTCCGCCGTCGACTTGCTCCCGCTTCTGCTGCAGGCGCTTGGACTTCGGGCCCGCGTCGTCGGCGCCGCTCGCGCCGTCGGTGCCCGCGTCGGAAACGTCGGCCGCAGGCGCGGGTGCCCCCGCGTCGGCGACCTTGGCGCCCGGCGACGCGCTCTGCTTGGCAGCCTCGGCCTCGGCCGCGGCGCGCGCGATCTCGTCGTGGTCCCAGCGATCGACGTGGCCGTCGCCATCGACATCGACGCCCGAGCGCTCGAGCCGACCCTCGACGTAGAACTCCCACACGTCGGCCTTGCCGTCGCGGTTGACGTCGCGCTGGATGCGCGTGAGCTGGCCCGACGAGTAGAACTTCCAGGTGTCGGGCTGCCCGTTGAAGTCGACGTCGAGGTCCTCCTTCGCGATGCGCCCGGAGGCGAACGTGATCCAGGTGTCGACCTTGCCGTCGTAGTTCGAGTCGGCCTCTTCGCGAAGGCTCTCGCCCTTCTCGTTGTAGGTGCGGACGACGTCCTTCTTGCCGTCGAGGTTGGTGTCGACCTCGCGGCACACCAGCACCTTGTGGCGGTCGTCGCCGGTGCCGACGATCTGGTAGACGCGCCGCACGTTGGGCAGCGTCGCGCCCGGGCCCGCCGTCTCGCTCACCTCACGGTCGGTGCGGCCACGGAAGTCGCAGCGCGACTGGTCGTCGCCGCCGAGCACCTGCGTCGGCTTGCGCGCCTCGTCGCCGACGTGCGCCGACAGGCCCACCTTGCCGCCGCCGCACGCGGCCAGCACCACCGCGACGACCGCGCCTGCCGAGAGGCCCCAGGTCCACGTGCGATCGATCATTGCGACCCCTTCTCGCTGCCGGCCTCGCGAACGCCTGCGTCACCCGCACCCGCATCGACCGATTCCGGAGCCTTGGCCGCCGC
>CAITLX010000312.1 GCA_903893335.1 uncultured delta proteobacterium
CACCGGCGGCACGGCCGGCATGGGTGGCAGCGCGGGCGCCGACGCCGACGCCGCGACCGACGCCGACGCGGCTCCGGCCCCGAAGGCGCACCTGCGCGCGGCCCACCTCTCGCCCGACGCCCCCGCGGTCGACATCTGCCTGCGCGCGCACTCCACCACGGCCACCGACCCGTTCACCGTCGGGCCCGTCCTCAAGTCGCTCGGCGTCACCGCGGGCCTCGCCTACCCGCAGGTCACCGCGTACCTCGACGTCGACCCCGGCCAGTACGACGTGCGCATCGTCGCGCCCGACGCGGCCGACTGCACCGCCTCGCTCGCCGACCTGCCCGACATCACCGACCTCCCGTCGCTCCCCGCGGACGCCTACGTGACGGCAGCTGCGATCGGCAAGCTGGGCGACAGCACCTTCAAGCTCGCGCCCTTCATCGACGACCACTCCGTCGCCTCGGGCAAGGGCAAGGTCCGCTTCGTCCACGCGTCGCCCGGCACGCCCGCGGTCGACGTGGGGCTGCTCGCCGACGCCGATGCAGGCGGGGGCTTCACGACGCTCTTCGGCAACGTCTCCTTCGGCAACGCTTCGGCCGGCGGGTCGCTCACGGCCAACGGCTACCTCGAGCTCGACCCGGTCTCCGGCGTCACCGTCTCGGCGCGGCCGTTCGACACCACGACCGACGCGCTCGTCATCCCGGGCGTCAGCGTCGCGGCGGGCGACATCGACACCTTCTTCGCCATCGGCATCCTCGGCGACGACGTCAAGCCGCTGAAGGTGCTCGCGTGCAGCGACGTCGACACCTCGACGGCGCCGCTGTCGAAGTGCGCCGAGGTGCCCTGACCCTCGAGCCTCCGCATCCAACCGCGCCCCGCGGGGACGGCCGCCAGCGACCTGGCCGTCCCCGTCGGGGAGCCCTCGACCGGCCTCGGCCGCCCGTCGAGCCAACGATCCACGAAGAGGGCTTCGCGCGACGTTGCAGATGGAGTACGAGGCCCCCCGCTGCGCCTGGTGCGCCGCACAGCGAGGCGCCGAAGGCTCCTCGCCGATGCCCCTGAACGCCCTGCTTGACAAGGCCAGGGGTCCGAGTATTCTCCGCGTCCCCTCGAATCCCGGGGGGAGGACCGCCCGCGATCTCAGGGTTCCAACCCGCCCGCGAGCGCCGCGCCCCGAAAGACGCTTCTTCCGATGCCGACCATCAACCAGCTCATTCGCCAGGGCCGCGAGGCCGCCAAGTGGAAGACCGCGTCGCCGGCGCTCAAGGCCTGCCCGCAGAAGCGTGGCGTGTGCGTGCGCGTCTACACGACGACGCCGAAGAAGCCGAACTCGGCTCTCCGCAAGGTCTGCCGCGTGCGCCTCACCAACGGGATGGAGGTCACGAGCTACATCCCCGGCGAGGGTCACAACCTCCAGGAGCACTCGGTCGTCCTCATCCGCGGCGGCCGCGTGAAGGACCTGCCGGGCGTCCGCTACCACGTCGTGCGCGGCACCCTCGACGCCTCGGGCGCCAACGGCCCCTCGTCGACCAACAAGCTCAACCGCAACCGCAAGCGCTCCAAGTACGGCGTCAAGCGCGCCAAGACCTGAAAGCCCCGCGTCCGTTCGCTTTTCGTCGGGGCTCCGAGCCCCGTTGACCGCAGCCTCCCGAAGCCGAGCCTCCCATGCCCCGTCGCCGCGAAGTCCCCAAGCGCAACATCACGCCTGATCCGAAGTACAAGGACAAGCTCGTCGCCAAGTTCATGAACTCGCTCATGAACGGCGGCAAGAAGGCGACGGCCGAGGGCATTCTCTACGGCGCGTTCGACGTCATCCTCGCCCGCTTCAAGGAGGAGCCCATCGAGGTCTTCCGCAAGGCGCTCGACAACGTCAAGCCGAAGCTCGAGGTCAAGAGCCGCCGCGTCGGTGGCGCCACCTACCAGGTCCCCGTCGAGGTTCGCCCCGAGCGCCGCGTGGCCCTGGCCATGCGCTGGATCGTGAGCTACTCGCGCGGTCGCGGCGAGAAGACGATGCGCGAGCGCCTGGCCGCCGAGCTCGTCGACGCCGCGCAGAACCGCGGCAACGCGGTGAAGAAGAAGGACGACACGCACAAGATGGCCGAGGCCAACAAGGCTTTCGCCCACTACCGCTGGTAATTCACGCGGTGCGGGTGAGGCGATCGCCGCCCACCGCGCCAGGGAGAGCCCCGGCTCCCCCGAACGACCGCTCGCAAGGAGTCACGCGACCGAGCATGCCCAAGCCGACATAAGGATCCCGCGCACAACCCCTAGGGCCGTGCCGGGAACCCCTTCCGGAATCGAAAAGGCTCTCCAAATGGCGGAGAGCAACGGGCCGGAAGGGGTTTCGTGCGTCCTGGCTTCGCTTCCCCTCAGTCCTGACCCCCTCTCAAGCCCTGCAGAATCCCAAGGAGTCGACCCCGTGGCCCGCGATTACCCGCTCGAGAAAACCCGCAACATCGGCATCATGGCCCACATCGATGCGGGCAAGACGACGACGACCGAGCGCGTGCTCTACTACACGGGCATCAACTACAAGATCGGCGAGGTCCACGAGGGCGCCGCGACCATGGACTACATGGTCCAGGAGCAGGAGCGCGGGATCACGATCACCTCGGCTGCGACCACGTGCTTCTGGGTGCCCGAGTCGGGCCCGAGCGCTGGCATCTCGCACCGCATCAACATCATCGACACCCCCGGCCACGTCGACTTCACCATCGAGGTCGAGCGCAGCCTGCGCGTGCTCGACGGCGCCGTCGCGGTGCTCGACGGCGGCAACGGCGTCGAGCCCCAGACGGAGACCGTCTGGCGCCAGGCCGACAAGTTCCGCGTCCCGCGCATCGTGTTCGTCAACAAGATGGACAAGGTCGGCGCCGACTTCGCGATGAACGTCGCCTCGCTCCGCTCGCGCCTCGGCGTCACGCCGGTGCCCGTGCAGTGGCCCGTCGGCGAGGAAGAGCACCACAAGGGTGTCGTCGACCTCATCAAGATGAAGGCCGCCATCTTCAGCGAGGCCGACAAGGGCAAGACCTACCAGTGGGTCGACGTCCCCGAGGACATCCGCGACGTCTGCGAGGAAGCTCGCGAGAAGATGATCGAGGCCTGCTCGGACGTCGACGACGTCATCCTCGAGAAGTTCCTCAGCGGCGATCTCGCCGCCGTGACCGAGGCCGAGATCGTCGCCGCGCTCCGCAAGGGTTGCTGCACCTTCAAGTTCTTCCCCGTGCTCTGCGGCTCGGCCTTCAAGAACAAGGGCGTTCAGCTCCTGCTCGACGCCGTCGTCAACTACCTCCCTTCGCCGTCGGACATCGCTGCGGTCGTGGGCGTGCACCCCGACAACGGCAAAGAGGTCTCGCGCAAGGCCGAGGACGAGGAGCCCTTCGCGGGCTACGCGTTCAAGATCATCAACGATCCGCACGGCAACCTGACGTTCTTCCGCGTCTACTCCGGCACGCTGCAGGGCGGCACGATGGTGCTCAACTCGACGCGCGGAAAGCGCGAGCGCATCGGCCGCATCCTGCGCATGCACGCCAACAAGCGCGAAGAGGTCACCGAGTGCCACGCCGGCAACATCTACGCGGCCGTCGGCCTCAAGGACACGCGCACGGGCGACACGCTCTGTGACGAGGACAAGCCCGTCATTCTCGAGAAGATGATCTTCCCCGAGACGGTCATCTCGATCGCCATCGAGCCCAAGACCAAGGGCGACGTCGAGAAGCTCGGCATCGGCCTGCAGAAGCTCGCGCAGGAAGACCCCTCGTTCCGCACGTTCACCAACGAGGAGACGGGGCAGACGATCATCGCCGGCATGGGCGAGCTGCACCTCGAGATCATCGTCGACCGCCTCAAGCGCGAGTTCAAGGTCGAGTCGAACGTCGGCAAGCCCGAGGTCGCGTACCGCGAGTCGATCTCGAAGAAGGTCGACGCCGAGTACAAGTACGCCAAGCAGTCCGGCGGTCGCGGCCAGTACGGCCACGTGCTCATTCGCCTCGAGCCCAGCGAGCCCGGCAAGGGCTTCGAGTTCGAGAACGACGTCGTCGGCGGCACCATCCCGAAGGAGTTCATCCCGGCGGTCGAGAAGGGCATCCGCGAGGCCATGGGCCGCGGCGTGCTCGCGGGCTACCCCGTCATCGATTGCAAGGTCGAGCTCTACGACGGCAGCTACCACGACGTCGACTCCTCGGCGCAGGCCTTCGAGGTCGCCGGCTCGCTGGCGTTCCAGGAGGGCGCCAAGCGCGCCGGTCTGCACCTGCTCGAGCCGATCATGACCGTCGAGGTCGTGACGCCCGAGGACTACATGGGCGACGTCATCGGCGACCTGAACTCCCGCCGCGGCCGCATCCTCGGCATGACCCAGCGCGGCAACGCGCAGGTCATCGCCTCCGAGGTGCCGCTCGCGACGATGTTCGGCTACGCCACCGACCTGCGCAGCAAGACGCAGGGTCGCGCGACCTACTCGATGCACTTCGGCAGCTACCAGGCTGTCCCCAACCAGATCCAGGAGGAGATCGTCGCGAAGGTGCGTGGCGCCTGAGGCGCCCGCTCCCACCGACGACTCGAGCCCCCGCCCGCCTCGAAAGAGGCGCCCCCCGCAGTTTCCCAGCTTCCAGGAGAAGAGGTCATGGCCAAGGAGAAATTCGTACGCACCAAGCCGCACGTGAACGTCGGCACGATTGGTCACATCGACCACGGCAAGACGACGCTGACGGCGTCGATCGTGAAGGTGCAGTCGAAGTCCAACCTGGCGAAGGCCATCACG
>CAITLX010000313.1 GCA_903893335.1 uncultured delta proteobacterium
CGCGACGAGGTTCATCGACGGCGAGGAGATGTCGTAGGGGCCCGCGGTGACGGCGAGGTAGGTCGTGTCCCACGCGGTGGTCGGCAAGAGCAGCGACGCGCCCGTCACCGCCGCGCTGCCGCCGCCGTACGGGCTCATCTGGTAGGCGGCCACGGGGACGTCGGAGGTGACGTGGAACGACGAGCCGATCCCCGACTGTCCCACGATCTGCGAGCCCAGCGGCACCGCCGCGGCCACGGGGCAGGGAACCGCGCTCGAGGCATCGCCCGCGAGAAAGAGGATCGCGACCTCGCCGGGCGCGAGGCCGGCGACCGGATCGATGGGGGTGTACGTCATCGACGACCCGCTCCCAGCCGGGATGCGCGCGAACGCGGCGAGGTCGAGGGCCTGCCCGGCGTACTCGACCTGCAAGTGCGCGGCGCTGCTCCAGGTGTTCGCGACGTAGACGGCGAAGCACGCGGACGCCACGTAGTTGTCCATGTTGGTCGCGTAGTACTCGCAGCCCGACGACAGGTGGTCGGCGACCACGGCCGCGCAGGCCGGGCGGCACGCCGCGAGCGAGACGTCGCACAGGTCGGTCGCGCCGCACACGACCGACGGCTCGCCGTGGCAATCGAGCACCGATCGGAAGTCGGGCGAGCAGAAGGGATCGCAGCGGGGCGCCTCCACTGCGGCGTCGCCTGCTTCGCCAGCGTCACCCGCTGCGTCGAACGCATCGACCGACGCGTCCACCTCGGCCTCGCTCGACGCGTCGGTCGCTCCCGTGCCGCCGCTGCCGCCCGAGCCTGCCGCGCCGCCGCTCGCGTCCAGCCCCGCGTCGCTCGCCGCTCCGTCCGCGCTCCCGCAACCCGCTCCGCACGCGGCGGCGACCAGCGCCGCACCGACAACCCACCGCACGACCTGGACCCGCATCGGGCGATTCTACGCGAAAGCGGCGGCCGGCGGCGCTCACGGCGGCGCTCGCCCGGGCGTGCGCCCGCCTTGACCACCACCGCCCCGGCGCGCACCCTCCGACGGCCGCTCTTCGGTCGCGGCGCGCGAGGGCGACGATGGGACAATTGCTGATTTACGGGTCGTACGGCTACACGGGCGAGCTGGTGGTGGCCGAGGCCAAGGCGCGAGGCCTCGCGCCCATCCTCGCCGGACGGCGCGCCGAGGCCTTGCAGGCGCAGGCCGAGCCGCTCGGTCTGCCCTGGCGAGCCGCCGACCTCACCCGCGAGGCGCTCGACACCGCGCTCGCCGGCGTCGACGTCGTGCTCCATTGCGCCGGGCCCTTCTCGCGCACCGCCAGACCGATGATCGAGGCGTGCATCCGCAACAAGGCGAACTACCTCGACATCACCGGGGAGATCGCCGTGTTCGAGCAGGCGGCGAGCTATGGAGAGAAGGCGCGCGCCGCCGGCGTGACGCTGATGCCGGGGGTCGGCTTCGACGTCGTGCCGAGCGATTGCCTGGCAGCCCACCTCAAGCGGCGCCTGCCCGACGCCAACCACCTCGCGCTCGGATTTCAGTCCACCGGGCGCACCTCCCACGGCACCGCGACCACGATGGTGGAGAACCTCGACGCCGGCGGCGCGGTGCGACGCGGCGGCAAGATCGTGCAGGTGCCCTCGGCGTACCTCTCGCGCACCATCGACTTCGGCCTCGGCCCGACCGGCGCGGTCACCATTCCCTGGGGCGACGTCTCCACCGCCTACCATTCGACCGGCATCGCCGACATCGAGGTCTTCCTCGCATTGCCAGCCGGCGCGCGCTTCGGCCTGCACCTCAGCCGCTACCTGCGGCCCATCCTCGCCGCGCCGTTCGTCAAGCAGCGGTTGCAGGCGAAGATCGACGCCGCGCCGCGCGGGCCGACGCCCGAGCAGCGCGAGCGCAGCCGCAGCTACCTCTGGGGCGAGGTCACCAATGCCGCCGGCGAGCGGCGCGTGTCGCGCTTGCAGGCGCCCGACGGTTACACCCTGACGGCCGCGGCCGGCGTGGCGATCGCCGAGGCTGCGCTCGCGGGCAAGCTGCCGCCGGGGTTCCAGACGCCGTCGTCGGCGCTCGGGGCCGACTTCGTCCTCACGTTGCCCGGCGTGCAGCGCAGCGACGACCCCTGACCCACCATCGTCGGAACCGACGAGCCCTGACGCTTCACAGCACGAAGGGCACAATCGCCTTGCGCTCGGCCGGGTAGTCGGCGAAGCGCTCGTGGTACCAGCGGTGCGTGTCGAGCGCGCGCGGCACGAGGTTGGCCGCCGTGTAGACGGCGAAGGCGAGGCCAGCGGGCGACCACGCGGCGAGGGCGAAGCCGAGCCACTCGACGATCTCGCCGGCGTAGTTGGGCGCGGAGACGAGGCGAAAGAGCGGGCCGCGCGGGATGCGATAGCCCGTCTCGCCCGGGGCGCGCAATGCGATGAGCGCGCGGTCGGAGCGGACGTTGACGCTCATGCCCCAGGCGAAGACCACGACGCCGAGGGCGAAGCGCGGGTCGAGCAGCCATTCGGCGTCGAGCGGGGCGAGCGACGAGACCCAGGTCGCGTTGAGCCACGCATTGAAGACGTTGAACGCGAAGGCGAGCGCCGCGACGAGCAGCGGCATTCGCTTGCCATCGGTGCGCACGCGAAACGGGAAGACGAAGGCGCGGTGCACGTAGTGCACCTGCCAGAGCAGCGCGAGCGCGAGCGGCGCCGCGTCGAAGCGGTGCGCGCCGCGGAGGTAGAACGCGGCAAACGCGAGCGACGCGGGCGCCTCCATCGCGACCCAGCCGACGCGGTTCGGGATCGTCGGGCCCCACCCCTCGCGCACGTGCCGGCCGAAGGGCGCGGAGAGGAAGCGCAGCACGACGAAGGTGACGACGGCGAGCGCGAGCATCGCGACGACGAGGCGCTGGTGGAGATCGGCGAGCGGCACCCGGAGAGCGTACGCGAAGGCCGCGCGACGGAAGCCGGACCGCGGGCCGATCGCCGCGCGGATGGCGCCGAGGCGCGTCGCCCTTGTCTCCCCGGTGCCCTCGTGGTGCCATCCCGCCCCGAGACACGATGAGCCAACGCAAGAAGATCGCGCTGATCGGGGGAGACGGCATCGGACCCGAGGTCACGCGCGAGGCGCGCGAGCTGCTCGTGCTCTACCGCGACGCGGCCGGCCTGCCGCTCGACCTGTGGGATCTCGACCTCGGCGCCGACCGCTACCTGCGCGACAAGACGACGTTCCCCGCCGAGATCGCCGTCGCGATCCAGCGCGAGTGCGCCGCGGTGCTGCTCGGCGCGCTGGGCGACCCGCGCGTGCCGGGCCTCGAGCACGCGCGCGACATCCTGTTCGGCATCCGCTTCGGCTACGACCTCTACGCGAACATTCGCCCCGTGCGCGCGCTGGCCGACCGCCTCGTGCCGCTCAAGGGGCGCGGCGCGAAGGACGTCGATCTCGTCGTGTTCCGCGAGAACACCGAGGGGAGCTACGTCGGCATCGGCGGGCAGTTCAAGCGCGGCACGCCCGACGAGGTCGCCATCAACGAGGACGTGAACACGCGCAAGGGGGTCGAGCGCATCATCCGCGCCGCCTTCGAGCACGCCCGCGCGCACGGCAAGAGGCGCGTGCACATGGCCGACAAGTCCAACGCCATGCGCCACGCGCACGAGCTCTGGCTGCGCGTCTTCGACAGCGTGGGGCGCGAGTACGCCGACATCGAGCGCGCGCACGTCTACGTCGACGCGCTCTGCCTCTACCTCGTGCAGGACCCGTCGCAGTTCGAGGTCATCGTGACCAACAACCTGTTCGGCGACATCGTCACCGACCTCGGCGCCGCGCTGCAAGGCGGCCTCGGCATGGCCGCGAGCGCCAACGTGCACGCCTCCGAGCCGGGGCGCGTCGCGATGTTCGAGCCGGTGCACGGCTCGGCGCCGCCGCTCGCCGGCAAGGACGTCGCCAACCCCTTCGCCGCGCTGCTCACCGTCGGCATGATGCTCGCCCACCTCGGCTGGCCCGACGAGGAGCGCCGCATCGAGCGCGCCGTGTCGCTCGCGCTCGACGAGGGCAAGTGCACGCGCGACGTCGGCGGCACCCTCGGCACGCGCGAGGCCGCCGCCTGGGTGCGCGACGTCGTCGCCCGCGAGCTTCGCGCGGACTGACGCGCGATCGCGCGGCGGGGCGCTCGCGGGGCGTGCCGAGTTGTGCCAGGCGCAGGCGCCGCGGTCGCGCCCTCGACGCGAAAGGGCGCGCTCGCAGCGGGCGAGAGGCCTCGGGCGGCGCTGGTCCGGATCTTGTATCCTTTACGGGAGTCTCCCCCCCGCACCTCAAGCCGGAGCCTGCCCCATGATCCGCTCGACGCACCTGCTCGCCTCCCTCGCGTTCGCTCCCCTCGCCGTCGCAGCGTGCAGCGGGTCGTCCGCCGCGCCGTCGGGCGGGCCTGCCACCCCGGGTGACACGACCGAGGCGGCGCGCTCGAACCTCGCGCGCGACACGGCGCCGAGCGTCCCCCCGGCAGACGCCGACGCGCTCGCGCTGGGCAACACCGCGTTCGCGTTCGATCTCTACCGCTCGGTCACCGGGCAGGACGCGACGACCAACCTCTTCTACTCGCCGTACAGCGTCTCCATCGCGCTCGCGATGACGTACGCGGGGGCCGGCGGCGCGACCGCGACGCAGCTGGCGTCCGCGCTGCATTTCACGCTCCCGCCCGAGCGGCTGCACCCCGCGTTCAACGCGCTCGACCTCGCGCTCGCGAGCCGCGCCGCCGGCGCAGGCAAGGGCTTCCACCTCGACGTCGCCGACTCGCTCTGGGCCGAGCGCACGCTCTCGTTCGGCAAGCCGTTCCTCGACACGCTCGGCGTCAACTACGGCGCGGGCGTCTTCCTCACCGATTTCCTCGGGGCGCCCGAGGGCGCGCGCGCCGACATCAACGGCTGGGTGTCCGACCACACGAGCGCGAAGATCCCCGAGCTTCTGCCCGAGCACAGCCTCACGAGCGACACGCGCTTCGTGCTCGTCAACGCGATCTACTTCGACGCCGCGTGGGCGACGCCCTTCGACGAGCGGATGACGAAGCCAGCCGCGTTCCACCGGCTCGACGGCTCGGCCGCGCAGCCCGCGACGATGTCCAACTACTACGAGAGCGCGCCGTGGGCCTCGGGCGACGGCTGGCAGGCGGTCGAGCTCGGCTACGACGGCGACCAGACGTCGATGCTCGTCATCGTGCCCGACGCCGGCAAGTTCGCCGCGGTGGAGAGCGCGCTCGACGCGACGTTCTACGCCGGGGTGACCGCTGCGCTCGCGCCGAAGAGCGTGGCCCTCGCGCTGCCCAAGTTCACCATCCCCGGCGCGACCTTCAGCCTCCGGCAGCAGCTCCTGGCGCTCGGCGCGGCCGACGCGTTCGACGCCGAGAAGGCCGACTTCTTCGCCATGATCGACCAGCAGCAGGGGCCGACCTGGATCGGCGACGTGCTGCACCAGGCGTTCGTGCGCGTCGACGAGAAGGGCACCGAGGCCGCAGCCGCGACGGCCGTCATCGGGGTCGGCACCTCGGCCGCCGTGGACGTGAAGGACGTGACCGTCGATCGCCCCTTCTTCTTCGCGATCCGCGACGTGCCGACCGGCACGGTGCTCTTCCTCGGCCGCGTGACCGATCCGGGCTGACCGCTTCCGGTCGGGGCCTCGGGCGCGCTATCGTCCCGGCCCCCATGCCGGGCGCACGCCCCACCGATGTCCCGACCTCCCGCGCCGCTCGCCTCGACGGCGGGCGGTCGGACTTCCTCGCGAACCTCGAGCGTCGCGCGGCGGACCTGCGCTCGGCGCTGCGCGCGCTGCGCGCCGACCCCGGCTCGGCCGAGCTGAGCGACGAGCTTCGACGCCGCGTCCACGCCTTGCAGGCCGGCGCGCGCTTCCTGCGCTTCGACAAGATGGCCGGCGTGCTCGCCGACGCGGAGCGCATGCTCGATCGCGGGGGCGCCGAGCGCGGCCTCGCCGAGGGGGACGCCACCGCGCTGACGAGCACGTTCACGCGGCTCGGCGACCTCGCCACCAGCGACGACCAGGACACGCAGCGCGCGAGCGAGCCGCCGCCGCCCACCGCGGGGCTCGGGGTCGCGGGGCGCCTGCCCGCGACGGTGCTCGTCGTGGGCCCGGCCGACCTCGCCGCCGCGCTCGGCGACGCAGGCCCGAGCGAGGCGGTGGCGTGGGAGCAGGAGCGCGTCGAGCAGGCCGACGGCACCGTCGAGCTCGCGCGGGTGCTCGCCCCCGACGTCATCGTCATCGACTCCGACGTCGCGGGGGCCTCCAAGCTCGTCGAGCGGCTCTCGCGCGACCCCTTGACCGAGGCGGTCCCCGTCCTGCTCATCGGCACGCTGCCCGCCGGCGACGCGGGGGCGGCGCACGCGTCGTTCGCGCTGCAGCGGCCGGTGCTGCCGTTCGAGCTGCGCCACGCCTGCGAGCAGCTCATCGTGAACAAGCACGGCGGCGAGCCCGCGGCGATCGGCTCGCCCACCCTCGAGGAGCTCGGCGAGCGGCTGGCCGAGGAGGTGCGCCGCGGCGTGATGGACGCGGTCGGCCCGGCGGCGCGCAGCCAGCGCGTGCGGCTCGGCGAGGGGGCCGACGTGCTCGCGCCCGTGTGGGGCGCGGTCGCGCGCGTGCGCGAGGTCGTGCAGGCCAAGAGCGGCGGCACGCTGCGCTTCGGTCCGCTCGGCCCCGAGGGGGCCTTCCCCGTCTCGTTCGACAGCGCGCTGCCCCCGGTCGAGCGCCGCGGCGCGGGTGCCCCGGCCCGCGCGCCCGACGAGCCCACGCGCATCGAGGGGCGCCGCGTCGTCGTCGCCGACGCCGACCCGACCATCGCCTGGTACCTCGCCGCCGTGCTGCGCGAGGCTGGCGCCGAGGTGTGGCCGGTGCACGGCGGCGCCGAGGCGCTCGCGACCTGCCTGCGCGTCACGCCCGACCTCGTCGTCGCCGACGCGCGCATGCCGGGGCTCGACGGCCTCGGGCTGCTGCGGGCGCTGCGGCGCGACATCGTGCTGCGCGACGTGCCGCTCATCCTCCTCTCGTGGAAGGAGGACCTGCTCGCGCGCCTGCTCGAGCACGGCGCCGACGCCGCGTCGCTGCTGCAGAAGGACGCGACCGCGACGCAGCTCCCCGCGCGCGCGGCCGAGGCGCTGCGCGCGAAGGACCGCGTCGAGGAGCGCCTGCGCGCGCCGGGAGAGGTGCGCGGGCGGCTCGACGGCATCTCGTTCCTCAGCCTGCTCGAGCGCGTGGCGCGAGCGCGCCCGAGCTGTCGGCTCTCGGTCGCCGACGCGGCCTTCGCCTACGACGTGCAGCTGCGCGACGGCGCTCCGCGCAGCGCGACGCGCACCTCGAACGACGGCACGTTCGAGCGCGGGCCGCACGTGCTGGCCGCCATGCTCGGCATGCGCGCGGGTCGCTTCGCGGTCGTCCCGGTCACGGGCGCGGTGCGCGAGGACCTGACCGGCGATCTTCGCACCCTCGTCGACGACGCCGTCGCGCACGCGCGCGCCGCCCAGCAGCTTCTCGCCGGCTCGCGGCTGCTCGACGTGCACGCGGTCGGCGTCGCGGCCGACCGCGTCACCCCCTACGTCGCCGTCACGCGCGCGACCGCGCGCGAGGTCGCGCTGCGCGTGCTCGACGGCGAGTCGCCGCGCACGCTGGTGCTCTCGGGCGAGGTCGCGCCCGACGTCGTCGAGGGGCTGCTGGCCGACTTCGCCGCGTTCGGCGCCATCGAGCGCGTCGCAGGCGCCGACGGCGAGGACCGCCTCGCGCCCGCCGTAGCCGTCGAGCGCGCCAAGCTGCGCGCGCCTGCCCCCACGCCGCCGCC
>CAITLX010000314.1 GCA_903893335.1 uncultured delta proteobacterium
CCGCGCGCAGCACGTCGGCGGCCCCGAGCGCGCGCGCGCCGAGCGTGGCGAAGCTCGTGGTGCCCTCGGCGTCGACGATGGCCGCGCGCGTCGCGCGGAAGTGGGCCTCGAACCGCGCGAGCAGCGGGGAGGGGCGCATCGAGCGGCGCGTAGCGCATCGCGCCCGCCGCGACTACCTGCGGCCGCGGACCTCGATCTCGGTCAGCGTCACCTGGCCGAAGCCGCCGGTGCGCACGCGCACCCAGCGCGCGCGCCGCCCGCCGAGCGGCACCGCCCAGGGGCTCGACTGCGAGAAGGTCTCGGCGCGCCGCGCGACCTCGGTCCACTGCGTGCCGTCGTTCGAGACCTCGAGCACCGCGGGGAGGATGTCCTCGAGGAAGCCGTCGCCGCGCGGGTGCACCACGACGCGCGAGACGCGGACGCTCTCCTGCAAGTCGACGGCGATCCAGGGCTCCTTCTCCTTGACCGTCGAGGCGGCGTAGGTCGGCTCGACCTCGCCGTTGGTCACCCCCTCGGGGGGGCCGCTGCCGGGGTAGCGGCTGCTGGCCGTCGCGGGCTTGCCGAGCGCGAGGTTGGGCGCGCGCAGCGCCCAGGTGGCGGCGCCCCACGCGGCCACGGCCACGACCACGCAGGCGAGCGCGATGCGCAGCGCGCGGGCGCGGCGAAGCTCGTCGACCCCGCGCGGCTCGACCTCTCCGGCGAGCCACGCGAGCGTCGCCTCGAGCGCCTCGCGCGCGTCGTCGAGCGTCTCGCGAGACGCGCCGTCGGCGGCGAGCGGATCGGAGGCCGCGAGCAGCGCGCGCGCCTGGTCGAACCCCGCAGGCGGCGTCGAGAGCCGCCCGTGGGCGAGCGCGTCGTCGACCCAGGCCCAGGCCGACTCGGTGCGCAGCTCGGCGCTCGCGCTGCGCGCGTCGTCGGCCGCGCGTCGCGCTGCCACGTAGAGCATGGCGGCGTCTCGCGCGAGCGCGATGGCGGCGGGGGCCAGGCGCGGGTCGGCCAGCTCGCGCGCGGCGAGCCTGCGCGTCGCGGCGGCGTCCCAGAGCCTGCGCACCAGCGCGGCCTGCGCGGGCTCGTAGCCCCGCACCCGCTGCTCGGCGGTGCGCAGCAGCCAGGCGTCGAGCACCCGCGACGCCGAGGCCCGCATCCGTTCGGCGACCAGGACGCTCATGCGGCGGCGACCCTACACCGCGCCCAGGAGGCGGGCCATAGCCCTCGTGGGCGCCGGGGGAAGGGTTTGCGGCCCGAGCCCCCCCGCGCTAGCTGCGTCGCTTCCCATGATCTTCGACGCCCTCAAGCGCGCCGCCCTCGAGTACCACCACAGGACGAGCCGCATCCCCTGTGGGGAGCGCGTCACGGCGTCGCTCGCGCGCCACCTGGGCCGCGCCGCGTCGCTGCTCGACGTCGGCTGCGGCGACGGCGTCAACCTCACGCGCCTCGCGGCGGAGTGCGGCGCCACCAAGGTCGCGGGCGTCGACGTCCTGGTGCGACCCAACGCCGTCATCGACGTCGTGCCGTACGACGGGCTGCACCTGCCCTTCCCCGATCGCTCGTTCGAGGCCGTGTCGATCATCGACGTCCTGCACCACTGCACCGACGCGCGTCAGGTGCTGCGCGAGGTGCTGCGCGTGGCCGACCGCGTGGTCGTCATCAAGGACCACTTCGCGTTCGGGCCCGTCACCGACAAGATGCTCTACCTCATGGACATCGCCGGCAACGCGAAGGACGGCATCCCGAGCCCCGGCACCTATTTCCACCCGCGCCAGTGGGTCGAGATGATCACCGAGGCGGGCGGGCGCGTCGACACCATCGACTGGCCGCTCAAGACGCACGACCTGCCGTGGCGCCTGGTCGGCTGGCCCGAGCTGCAGTTCACCGCGAAGGTCGTCCCCGTCCGCTGACGGGCGGCGCGGCGAGCCGGCGCCGCCGGGCCGCGTTACGCTCCCCGCCGTGGAGCGACGCGTTCCCCCCTCGTGGCTGCTCGCGGCGATCGCGTGCCTGGCGCTCGTCGCGACGTGGCGCGACGTCGCGGCGCCGACGCTGCCCGCGCGACCGCTCGCGGCACCGACGCCGGTCGCGACCGAGGCGCGCGACGCGCGCGTCGTCGCCCAGGTGCGCGACGAGGGGGACCGGCCGGTCGCGCAGGCGCACGTCCGCGTCTACGCCCTCGAGGACGACCGCGCGTGGCTCGCAGGCGGCGGGGCCACCGACGCG
>CAITLX010000315.1 GCA_903893335.1 uncultured delta proteobacterium
CGGCGGTGGCGCCGAGCGAGGTGGCGTCGAACGCGGGGGCGGCGGTCTTCTTGGGGGGCATGGTTCAGGCCTTGTGGGGGGTGCGCGGTTCAGGCGCCGAGGTGGGCCGTGCAGGAGATTTCGACGCGGGCGCCGCGCGGCAGCGCCGCGACCTGCACGGTGGCGCGGGCGGGGGGCTCGGCGGAGAAGGCGCGCCCGTAGATCTCGTTGACGACGGCGAAGTCGGCGAGGTCCACGAGGTAGATCGTCGTCTGCACGACGTGCGCGAAGCTCGCCCCGGCGGCGGCCAGCACGGCGGCGAGGTTGTCCATCACGCGGCGCGTCTCGGTGGCGACGTCCCCCTCGACGATCTGGCCGGTGGCCGGGTCGAGCGGGATCTGCCCGCTGAGGAAGACGAGGTCGCCGACGCGCACGGCCTGCGAGTAGGGGCCAATGGCGGCAGGCGCGCTGGGCGTCTGGATGACTTGCTTGGGCATGGTCGGAAGGTCTCCGGTTGGCGGCGCGGCTCAGCCGAGCCCTTTGCGTCCCTCGAGCGCGCGCCCGAGCGTGATGGGGTCGGCGAACTCGAGGTCTCCGCCGTGGGGCACGCCGCTGGCGATGCGCGAGACGCGCAGGCCGGCGCGCGCAAGCTCGCGCGCGAGCAGCAGCGCGGTCGCCTCGCCGTCGACGGAGGGCGGGGTCGCGACGACCACCTCCTCGACGCCGTCGGCGGCGATGCGCTCGCGCAGACGCGCGAGGGGTAGCTCGTCGGGGCCCACGCCCTCGAGCGGCGAGAGCAGGCGGCCGAGCACGAAGTAGCGCCCGCGCATCGCGCCGCTGCGCTCGATGGCGACGAGATCCTGCACCCGGCCGACCACGCACATCAGGCGCGCGTCGCGCTTGGGGTCGGCGCAGATGGCGCACACGGCGTGCCCGTCGGCGCCCACCTCGGCGACGTGGCCGCAGCGGTCGCAGGGGCGCACGGCGTCGCGCAGCGCGACGAGCGCCTCGCCGAGCGCCGTCGAGGTCTCGGGGCCGGCGGCCACGAGGAAGAGCACGAAGCGCGCGGCCGTCTTCTCGCCGACGCCCGGCAGGCGCGCGAAGAGATGGACGAGGCGCGTGAGGCGCTCGGGCAGCACGGCGTGGGGCTTCGGTCAGCCGGGGACGCCGGGGACCTTCACGCCCCCGGTGATCTTCTTCGTCTCGGCCTCGAGCACGGCCTCGGCCTCGGCGAGCGCGCCGTTGGCGGCGGCTACGACCGCGTCGAGCGCGAGCGAGAGCCCCTCGGCGGCGAGGAAGTCGGCGTCGATGTCGACCTTCACGAGCCGCCCCTCGCCGTTGACCGTGACCTGCACCTTGCCGTCGGCGGCGCCGTGCATCGTCTCGCGCGTCTTGAGCGTGGCCGTCAGCTCGTCGACCTTGCGCTGCATGCGCGCCGCCTGCCGCATCAGCTCGCCCATGCCGCCACGAAGTTGCATGGCCGGGCTCATGCCGTGGAGGCACGCGGGACGCAAGCGTGGGGCACAGGTCAGGTGGGGAAGACGTGGTGGAAGAGCTCGGCGCGGCTCGACACGCCGCACTTCGCGTAGATCTGCGACACGTGCTGGCGGATCGTCTTGTCGCTGTTGCTCTCGAGCCGCGCGATCTCGGCGGTGGGCAGCCCCTTGAGCAGCAGGCGCGCGATGGTGGCCTCCTTGTCGGTGAGGCCGACGTGGTCGAGCGCGCGCGCGACCATGTGGGCGAGCTCGTCACGCTCGCCGAGCAGCCGCCGCAGCACCTCGACGAGATCGCCCGCGCGAAACGGCTTCTCGAGCAGGTAGGCGGCGCCCTCGTTGAGCGCCTGTTTGACGGTGTCGAGGTCGGCGAACGCGGTGATGACGACGACCGGGGCGCGCGAGGTCGCCTCGCGCAGCGGGCGCAGCAGCTCGACGCCGCCGCGCTCGTCCGTGCCGAGCCGCACGTCGACCACCGCGAGATCGACGGGCAGCCCCGAGCGCGCCGCCTCGAGCGCGGCAGCGGCCGATCCGACCGCCGTCACCGAGTAGCCGGCGCGGGCGAGCGCGCGCGCGAGCGCCTCGCGCGCGTCGATCTCGTCCTCGACCAGCAGCAGGCGCGGGCTCACGCGTCACCTGCGGGGAGGCGCAGCTCGACCGACGTCGCCCACGGCGGCTGGTCCACGAAGGCGACGTCGCCGTGCATCGCGCGGGCGAGGGCGCGTGCGATCGCGAGGCCGAGGCCGAGCCCCTCGGGCTTGTCCGACGCGAGGGGCTCGAACGCGCCCTGCCGCGCAGCGGGCGGCACGCCCGGGCCGTCGTCGCGCACGCGCACCACCGCGAACGCGCCCTCGGAGGTGAGCTCGAGGTGGATGCGCCCCGGGCCGCCGCGCTCGCGCAGCCCATCGAGCGCGTTGGCGACCAGGTTCTCGAGCGCGAGGCGCACGAACGCGGCGTCGCCCTGCGCGCGCAGCGGGCCGGGGCCGACGTCGATCGAGACGCCGGCCGAGCGCGCGGCGCTCGCCAGGTCGCGCGCGAGCTCGCGTGCGACGAGCGCGAGGTCGACCGAGGTGATGGCCGCGCGCGTCTGGCGCGC
Organism: uncultured delta proteobacterium; assembly: GCA_903893335.1. Classification (GTDB taxonomy): domain Bacteria; phylum Myxococcota_A; class Polyangia; order Polyangiales; family Polyangiaceae; genus CAITLX01. The sequence goes on from CAITLX010000315.1 coordinate 2,569, forward strand.
GAGGGCGCGGAGCGCGACGAGCGACGCGCCGGCTCGATCGACCTGCGCGCGCGCCTTGCCGAGCAGCGCCTCGCGGTTGGCGTCGTCGCCCGCCGCCGTCGCGTCGAGCTCGTCGAGCAGGAGGCCGAGCGTGTGCAGCGGCGTCTTCACCTCGTGCAGCGTCGCTGCGGCGACGACCCACACGGCCTGATCGCGCTCGATGCGCTGCAGGCGGTCTTGCAGGTCGTCGGCGCGGCGCGCCTCGGTGAGCGCGAGCGCGGCGCGCCGCTCGGTGTAGTGCAGCGCCACCCCGGCGAGCGCGCCGGTCAGCACGGGCACGACGCGATCGACGAAGCCGTGCAGCGCGTGCAGCGCCGTCGCCATCTCGCCGCGCACGAGCACGTCGTCGAGGAAGGCGTCGATGGCGACGTACGCGAGCCCCGCCGCGACTCCGGTGGCGACGAGCCGTCGCAGCCGCCCGGGAGCGGGGAGGAGAGGGCGCGTCATCGGCGGGAGTGTACCGCCCCGCCCGAGGAGCAATTCCGGCAATTGTCGGACTGCGCGTACTCCGGGAGCGGGTAAAGTCGTCGCCCATGCGCCCCGGCCCCTTCGCTGTCCTCGTCGGCGTGCTCGCGCTCACGGGCGGCGCGGCGCGCGCGGCCGACGAAGCCCCGCCGAGCCCGGCGCTCTCCATCGGCTTCGCCGACGCCGTGCGGCGGGGAGCGTCCGCGTCGAGCGTGGTCGCCGTCGCCCGCGCGCCCGAGTCGGCCGTGGCCGACGCGCGCTGGTCGGCCACCGCGCTGCCTCGCCCGCCGACGCTCGCGCTCTCGGGAGGCTGGCGCACCGGCACCAGCGCGGGGGGCACGGAGGTCGGCGCGTCGCTCACGCAGGAGATCGCGCTGCGCCCGCTCGGGTCGGCGCGCGTCCACGTCGCCGATGCGCTGCGCGACGCGGTCTCGAGCGACGTCGAGCGGGCGCGCCTCGAGGGGGCCACGCGCGCGGCGCTCGCTTGGGCGACCGCCGCCGAGGCGCGCGCGATCGCCGCGCTGCGCATCGAGTCGGCGGGACAGGCCGCGACGCTGCTGGCCACGACGCGCGCGCGGGTCGAAGCCGGCGTGGCGCACCCCTACGAGCGGGCGCTCGCCCAGGCCGAGGTCGGCGCCGCCGCGGCGGCGGTCATCGACGGTGAGGGGAGGGAGGTCGAGGCGCTCGCGGAGCTGCGCTTCACGGTCGGCCTCGGCCCCGACGCGGAGGTCGCCGTCGCCGGCGGGCTCGGCGCCGACGACGACGGGCTCGTCCTCGACGACGCCGCGGCGCGCAGCGTCGAGGCCCGGCACCCGGCGCTGCTCGCGGCGCGCGCGAGCGCACGCGCGGCAGGCGAGGACGTCGCGCTCGTCTCGGCGCTGCACGGCCCGACCGTCGGCGTCGGCGCCTCGTACCTGCGCGAGGGCAATGGCGACCAGCTCGCCCTCGCGCTGCTCGCGCTCCCGCTGCCCATCGTCGACACCGCCGCGTTCGACGCCGCTCGCCAGCGCGCAGCCGCGAGCGCCTCCACCGCGCAGGCCGAGCGCGTCCGCGTCGAGCTCGCCCGCGACCTGCACCTCGCGGCCCACGAGCGGCGCCACA
>CAITLX010000316.1 GCA_903893335.1 uncultured delta proteobacterium
CTCCTCGCCCGCGACGGGGGCCTGCACGACGATGGGCAAGCCCCACTGCGCGGCGGCCTTGTGGAAGGCGTGGAAGGCCTCGTCGAGCGTCGTGACGTAGGTGGCCCCGTAGAACGCCCCCTTGAGGAAGAAGGGGTAGGGCACGCGCTCGTGCACGCGGCGCAGCTCGTCGGCCGACTGGATCGCCACCGACGCCGGCACCGAGATCGACGCGGCGCGGCCGAGCGCGGCGAGCTTCGCCTTGCTGCGCACCTCGAGCTGGTCGCGCGTCGGCAAGAGCACGCCGATGCCCAGCTCGCGCAGATCGGCCTCGAGCGAGAGGAAGGCGGGCAGCTCGGCGTCGAGGGTGGGCACGATGACGTCGAGGCCGACGCGCTCGTGCACGTAGCGGATGCGCTCGAGCAGCGCGGCGAGCGACGACGACGGGTAGGGCATGAGGAACACGTCCTGCACGAGCTCCTCGGCGTAGACGCCCGGGTCGAGCGCGTCGTAGGCGAGGCCGACGAGGCGGTCGCGCGCCCCCTCGCCGAGCCGCAGCGACCGCAGCACGCCGACGCCCGGCGCCGGGTTGTCGGTCGCGTTGAGCCCCGTGACGGCGATGGTGAGCGGGCGGCTCATGACCGCTCTCCGGGGCTCGCGAGGCGGGCGAGCGCGTCGGGCGCGATGAGCCCGTGCTGGCAGAGCGAGAGCACGAAGTCCGCGACGTCGTCCGCGACGCTCGCGGGGACCGCGTCGAAGGCCGCGCGCACGCGGTCGGGAAGCGCGTCGCTCGCGAGCCCCTCGCGCAGCGCGAGCAGCACCGCGAGGCCCGTCTCGTTCACGGTGAAGGTCGCGCCCGTGCGCGGATCGAACACGAAGCCGGAGTCGCTGATGGCCAGGTCACGGAGGAGGTCGGGGTGCGGCATGAAAGGCTCCTTTCGGAAGCGAGGCTCAGAGGCGGAAGGCGGGGCCGAACGAGGCCGCGTAGATCGCGCTCGCGCCCGAGGCGGCGGTCGCGCCGAGCGCGTCGAACGAGAGCGTGAGGCGGAGGTCGACGTCGCGCGCGAGGCGCAGCGAGCCCCCCGCGCTCGCGCCCCAGCGCACGGGCTCGGCGAGGTCGTAGACGACCGACTGCGCGAGATACGCGGGGCGCACCTCCGTGCCGTATTTCGCGCCGACCCACGCGCTGCCCGAGACCCCCGCGAGCGAGAGCGACAGCGAGCCCGCGCCGTACGTCGCGCCGAGCGCCCGTGACAGCGCGAAGGCGGGCGTCGCGTACAGCCCGCCTCCGAGGGGCAGGCGCCACGCCGGCTCGGCGCGCAGCACGCTGCCGTCGGGGTAGAAGCTCGCCGCGAGCGAGAGCAGCAGGTCGCCCGCGGGCGAGGCCCGGAGCGCGAGGCCGGCGTGCCCCGAGGTGCCCGTCTCGCCGCTCGCGTCGCGCACGACCGCGCCCACCGCGCCGACGCCTGCGTCGAGCGTCTGCCACCCGACGCGCGCGTAGGCCTCCTGCTGGCCGAAGCTCGGGACGACCGCTGCGGCGCGCGACGAGACGGAGAGCGCGCGCACCGTCGCGCCCGCGCGCAGGCTCCCCAGCGCGGCGTCGGTGCTCACCGTCGCGCCCCACGCCCACGACTTGCGCGCGTGGCCGGGGAACGCGAGCGCGTTCGCGGCGACGGCCACCTCGGGCGCCACC
>CAITLX010000317.1 GCA_903893335.1 uncultured delta proteobacterium
GACCCTCTCGGAGGTGGGCCAGACGCTCGCGACCTACCGCTAGGTCAGCGCCGAGCGCATCCGCGACGAGTGGCTCAAGGCGATGAAGGCCCCGCGACCGAGCCGCGCGTTCGAGGTGATGCGCATCACCGGGCTGCTCGAGGCGACGCTGCCCGAGATGATGCCCAGCATCGGCTGCGAGCAGAACCGCTGGCACGCGTTCGACGTGTGGGGCCACGCCATGGCCTGCCTCGACGCCTGCCAGGGCGACGTCATCCTGCGGATGGCCGCGCTGCTGCACGACATCGGCAAGCCGCGCACGCGCGCCATCGGCGACAAGACGGGCGACTTCACCTTCTACGAGCACGAGCGCGTCGGAGCGGAGATGGTGGCCCCGGTGCTCACGCGCCTGCGCTTCTCGAACGACGAGCGCAGCCGCATCGTCGATCTCGTGCGCCACCACCTCGTCTGCTACTCGAGCGCGTGGTCGGACGCGGCCGTGCGGCGCTGGATCCGGCGCGTCGGGCGACCGCGCGTCGAGGACCTGTACGAGCTGCACCGCGCCGACTCGCTCGGCAAGGGCGTCGAGGTCTCCGCCGAGCTCGCCAGCCTCGCCGAGCTGCAAGCCCGCGTCGCCGCCGTGCTCGCGGCGGGCGACGCGCTCGGCACCAAGGACCTCGCCGTCGACGGCGGCGTGCTCATGCGCGAGCTCGGGCTGCGCCCGGGGCGCGCCATCGGCGAGCTGCTCGAGGCGCTCCTCGAGCAGGTCATCGACGACCCGACGCAGAACGAGCGCGAGCGCCTGCTCGCGCTCGCGCGCGACAGACTCCCGCGAGGCTGAGCCCGCTCAGCGCGAGCGACGACGCGCGCGCGAGGCGAGCAGCGCGAGGCCGGCGAGCGCGGCGGCGCCGAGCCCCTCGCCCGCGTGACCCGAGGCGTCGCGCGGGACGGCGCAGCCCGAGCTCGGCTTGCCGCCGCCCGGCTGCACGTCGAAGCCCGAGACGAACCCGCTGCCACCGGGCACCGGGCTCGACGAGCACCACGAGTAGTCGGGGCACGGCGGCTGGTGCAGCGCCGTCTTGGCCTGCTCGGTCACCGGCACCTCACTCTGATCGGCGGCGGCGCCGATCTCGAGGTCGGCGGCGAGCTCCTCGTGCGGCAACTCGGCGCGCAGGCGCGTGACGCGCGTCGCGGTGGCGGCCATGCCGGCGAACAGCACGTCGAGCTCGGACGCGATGTTCTCCTGCGGCGACGCGCCCGACTGGCCGTGGCCGTCGACGTCGTAGTCGTGGTTGCCCATGCCCACGTACTGCTGCAGCGAGCTCTCGAACGCGTAGCGCGAGAACGCGACGCTCGTCTCGTCGAGCCACCCGCGCCCCTGCGTGCTCGCGTAGCCCGCGCCGCGCAGCGCGTCGTAGTTGCTCGAGTACGTCGCCCAGTCCCACACGAGCTTGCTCGAGTCGACGCGGAACGTGGGGAAGTTCTTCGTCTCGTAGGCGCCCTCGCCGACGACCCAGAGCGTGATGGGCACGGTCGAGCCGGTGCCGCCGGCGACCATGCGCAGCGGCAGCGCGGCCGAGCCGCCCGCCGTCGTCACGCGCACCGGGCTCATCGTCGACACCGTCGCGCCCGGCGTGAGCTTGAGCGCCAGGAAGTCGAAGCCCTCGGCGACGTACGCCGCGATGATGGGGTTCATCTCCGCGGGGACGGCGTAGTTGTTGTCGGCGAGCCACTGCAGCAGCGCCGCGGTGTCGGCCGTCGTCGTCGGGTGCAGCGTCACCATGTCGTACGAGCCGACCGTCTGCTGCGAGGTCACGGTCACGCCTGCGTCGGCCGCGCTCGGCGCGCCGCCCGCGCCGCCGTTCGCGCCGCCGAAGTCCCCCTCGCCGCTCGCGTAGCTGATGTTGCAGCCCGGCGGCGGCTCGGGGCAGGTGTACGGCGGCGCCGTGACCTGGTGGCGCGTCTGGCTGTCGAGCGTCTGGAACAGCAGCTGGCCGGCGAGGCCGAACTCGACCTGCCCGCGGATCGGCAGCACCCACGCGAACGACGCGGGCGCGCCGGTGTACGTGATCTGATCGTACAGGGTCGTCTGCGTCTTGCTCGTCGCGAGCACCATGCGATGGCCCGACACCACCGTGTCGTCGGTCGGCGGAGCGAAGCACGCGCCGCACGCGCGCGCGTCGGCGGCCTCGAGCATGCCCGCCGCGCCCACGAGGGCGAAGGCGATCCCCATCTTGTGCTGGAAGCCCATCACGCTTGCTCCTCGGGCGAGCTCGCGGCCGGCTGGCCGACGCGACTGCACCCAGCCGTCGATTCTACCACGCGACCGAGCGCGCTCACAATGTCGCCATTTCGCGCGAGGTCGTGCTAGAAGGGCGCCACTCGGGCCACGAAGGCCGACCTCTGGCGCTGGCTGACTCTAGGGGCGGCTCGCCCCCCAGGGAATTTTCTTGTCTTCTGTTGCCCTAAGCACTATCAGACCCGACCCCGGAGGTCATTTCCCCATGCGCAACGTGTCCTTCTTGTTCTTGGCGCCCTTCGCCATCGCCGCTTGCGGCGGCTCCGAAGCCGTCACTCCCCCCGCCGTGGAGCCCACGGTTCCCGCCGTGACTTCGGCCGCCCCCGCGGCGCCCGAGGCTCCCAAGGTCGAGGCCCCCAAGGTCGAGGCCCCCAAGGTCGAGGCTCCCGCTGCTGTCGCCTCGGCTGCCGCGCCGGTCGCTTCGGCTGCTGCCCCGGTCGCTTCGGCTGCCCCGGCCGCTTCGTCCAAGGCTGCCCCGGCCGCTCCGGCCAAGGCTGCCCCCAAGGCCGAGAAGAAGGCCGACGAGAAGAAGATCGAGAAGAAGAAGTAACCTTCGTCTTCGAGAGAACGTGTCGAGGCTCCGCGGAAACGCGGGGCCTCGTCGCGTTTTGTGGGTCAGTGCGGCGCTCGCGTCGAAGCCGGAGCCTCGGGCTCCGCAGGCGAACGCGTTCCACCCCCTGCGGGGATTGGCTAAGCTCGCCCCGAGCCGCCCCTGCGGCGCACGCCCATGATGCCGCCCGAGAAGAAGCAGATCCTCGTCGTCGACGACGAGGCCAACCTGCGCCGGGTGCTCGCCGCGCAGCTGCTGCGCGACGGCTACGAGGTGCACACGGCCAGCGACGGCGAGGCCGGGCTGGCGATGCTGCGCGAGCACCACATCGATCTGCTCATCACCGACCTTCGCATGCCGAAGCTCGACGGCATGGAGCTGATGCGCCAGGCGCTGCGGCTCGAGCCCGATCTCCCCATCGTCATGCTCACCGCGCACGGCAGCGTGGACAACGCGGTCGAGGCGTTGAAGACGGGCGCGTTCGACTACCTGACCAAGCCCTTCGATCAGGCCGAGGTGCGCGCGGTGGTGCGCAAGGCGCTGCGCACGCGCGATCTCGCCGGCACCGAGGCGCGGCGCGAGGAGGCGCGCGAGGGGCGCTACGGCATCCTCGGCGAGAGCGCCGCCATCGCCGAGGTCTTCGCCATCCTCGACCGCGTCGCCGACACGCCGACCACGGTGCTCGTCACCGGCGAGAGCGGCACGGGCAAGGAGCTCGTCGCGCGCGCGCTGCACGAGAACTCGTCGCGCCGCGACAAGCCGTTCATCAAGGTCAACTGCGCCGCCATCCCGAAGGACCTGATGGAGTCCGAGCTGTTCGGCTACGAGCGCGGCGCCTTCACGGGCGCCGTGGGGTCGAAGCCCGGGCGCTTCGAGCTCGCGTCGGGCGGCACGCTCTTCCTCGACGAGATCGCCGAGATCCCCGTCGAGATGCAGGTCAAGCTGCTGCGCGTCCTGCAAGAGAGCGAGTTCGAGCGCGTCGGGGGCATCCGCACCATCCGCGTCGACGTGCGCCTGGTGGCCGCGACCAACCGCGATCTGAAGCGCGAGATCGCCGCGGGCACCTTCCGCGAGGACCTCTTCTACCGGCTCAACGTCGTGCCCATCACGCTGCCGTCGCTGCGGGAGCGCGCGTCGGACATCCCGGTCATCGCGTCGCACTTCGTGCAGAAGTTCAACGCCCGGCTGAAGAAGAGCGTCGTGGGCATCGAGCCCGAGGCGATGGAGCGGCTCGGGCGCTACGCGTGGCCGGGCAACATCCGCGAGCTGGAGAACGTGATGGAGCGCGCCATCCTCTTCTGCGACGCGCAGCGGGTGCGCGCCGCCGACCTGCCGCTGGAGCTGCGCGAGGGGGGAGCGCGCGCGTCCCCCTCGGCGTTCCCGCCCGAGATGCGCGACGCGCTCGGCGCCGACGGCCTCAAGGAGCAGGTGAAGGCGGCGATGTCGCGGCTCGAGCGCGACCTCATCGTGCGCGCGCTCGAGCAGACGGGCTCGAACGTGACGCACGCCGCGCGCCTGCTGAAGATCTCGCGCAAGGGGCTGCAGCTCAAGATGAAGGAGCTCGGGCTACGCGATGGGTCGGACAAGTTGGAGCAAGGCGGGTGACCGGGAAAGGTCGCGCGGCAAAGACCTTTGGTCTCGTCCTTGGGGCGCTCGGTCTCGCGTCCTGCACGGAGCGGTGCCATGAGGTTGTGACGGGCGAGAAGGCGGATGCGGGGGCGAGCGACGACCGCAGTGTCGTGGCGTCTCCATCGGCCACGAC
>CAITLX010000318.1 GCA_903893335.1 uncultured delta proteobacterium
GGCGACGAGCGCGTGCCGCGCGCGTTCCGGGTGTGGGCCGCGTTCGCGCGGCTCTCACCCCTGTTCCCCGTCGGGCGCATCGTGCAGGCCGGTTGCACCACGCGCCTGCCCGACGCCGTACGCGCCGCGTACGACGCGCCCTTCCCGAGCGACGCGTACAAGGTGGGCGCGCGCGCGTTCCCGCGCCTCGTGCCGACCTCGCCCCGCGACCCCGCGACCGAGGCCAACCGCGCGGCGTGGAGGGTCCTCGAGGCGTGGGACAAGCCCTTCCAGTGCGCGTTCTCCGACCGAGATCCGATCACGCGCGGCGCCGACCGTCGCCTCGTCGCGCGCGTGCCCGGCGCGCGCTCGATGCCGCGCGTCACCATCCACGGCGCCGGCCATTTCCTGCAAGAGGACCGCGGCGAGGAGCTCGCCGACGTCGTCGTGCGCACGCTCGGCGCGCCGGTCGGCGGATGAGCCCGCCGACGCCAGCACGCGCTCGTTTGCGTGTTACACAGCCCTTGCAGGGCCGGCGCTTCAGCGGTTGACCGTGCTCATGTCGGCGTAGCGCGCGCCGACGGCCGCGCCTCGCGGCGAGACGGCGTCGATGCGCGCGAGGTCGCCCGCGTCGAGCGTCACGTCGCACGCGCCGAGGTTCTCCTCGAGGTAGCTGCGGCGCTTGGTGCCGGCGATCGGCACGACGTCGTCGCCCTGCGCGAGCACCCACGCGAGCGCGAGCTGCGCGGGCTGGACGCTCTTCTCGCGGGCGATGGCGTCGACGCGCGCGACCACGTCCAGGTTCTTCTGGAAGTTGTCGCCCTGGTAGCGCGGGAACATGCGGCGGCGGTCGTCGGGCGCGAGATCGTCGAACTTCTTGATCGCGCCGCCGAGCAGCCCGCGGCCGAGCGGGCTGTAGGCGACGAACCCGATGCCGAGCTCGCGCACGACGCCGAGCAGCTCGTCCTCGGGCTCGCGGCTCCAGAGCGAGTACTCCGTCTGAAGCGCCGAGATCGGGTGCACGGCGTGCGCGCGGCGGATCGTCGCGGGGCCCGCCTCGGACAGACCGAGGAAGCGCACCTTGCCCGACGTGACGAGCTCGGCCATCGCGCCCACGGTCTCCTCGATGGGCACCTTCGAGTCCACGCGGTGCTGGTAGTAGAGGTCGATGGTGTCGACGCCCAGGCGGCGCAGCGACGCCTCGCAGCAGGCGCGCACGTACGCCGGGCTACCGTCGATGCCGAGGAACGCGCCGTCGGCGCCGCGCTTGTTGCCGAACTTGGTGGCGAGCACGACCTGATCGCGCTTGCCCCGGATGGCCTTGCCGACGAGCTCCTCGTTGAGGAAGGGGCCGTACATGTCGGCGGTGTCGAGCAGGGTGACGCCGAGCGCGAGCGCGCGGTCGATCGTGGCGACCGACTCTGCGTCGTCGCGCGCTCCGTAGAACTCGGACATGCCCATGCAGCCGAGGCCCTGCTCCGAGACGACGAGGCCCTGACGGCCGAGCTTGCGCGTGCGCATGGGGTGCTCTCCTCTGCCGCGACGCGCGGCGACGCCGAGGCTTGTACCACGGCGCCGACGGGCGCCCCTCGGCCCGCTGGCCCAGCGCGCGCGGCTCGTTCATGCTCGCGCCCCGATGACGACGCCGCTCCTCTTCCAGCCCCTCGACCAGCGCGGCTTGCGCCTGCCCAACCGCATCGTCGTGTCACCGATGTGCCAGTACGCGTGCAAGGAGGGCCTCGCGACCGACTGGCACCTCGTGCACCTCGGCTCGCGCGCCGTCGGCGGGGCCGGCGTGGTGCTCGCCGAGGCGACGGCGGTCGAGCCGCGAGGGCGCATCAGCGCGGCCGACCTCGGGCTCTGGAGCGACGCGCAGATCGAGCCGCTGCGGCGCGTCACCGCGTTCGTCGAGGCGCACGGCTCGATCCCCGGCGTGCAGCTCGCGCACGCGGGGCGCAAGGGCTCGACGCGGCCGTCGTGGGAGGGGGGCGGGCAGCTCGCCCCCGACGCGGGGGGCTACGCCACCTGCGCGCCGAGCGCGCGGCCATTTCGCGCGGGCGAGGCCGCGCCCGAGGAGCTCGACGAGGCCGGCATCGCGGCGGTCGTCGCGTCGTTCGTGTCGGCCGCGCACCGCGCACGCGCCGCCGGCTTCCAGATCGTCGAGGTCCACGCCGCGCACGGCTACCTGCTCCACCAGTTCCTCTCTCCGCTCACCAACGGGCGCACCGACGGCTACGGCGGCTCGTTCGCGAACCGCGCGCGCCTGACGCTCGAGGTCGTCTCGGCGCTGCGCGCCGTGTGGCCCGACGACCTGCCGCTCTGGGTGCGGCTCTCCGCGACCGACTGGGTCGAGGGGGGCTGGACGGCGGACGAGACGGTGAAGCTCGCGTCGCTGCTCGGCGAGCGCGGCGTCGATCTCGTGGACTGCTCGACCGGGGGGCTCGTGCCCGACGCGGTCATCCCCGTCGCGCCTGGCTTCCAGGTGCCCTTCGCCGAGCGCGTGCGGCGCGAGGCGCGCGTCGCGACCGGCGCCGTCGGCCTCATCACCGAGCCGCACCAGGCCGAGCAGATCCTCGCCTCGGGCAGCGCCGACGTCGTGCTGCTCGCGCGCGAGCTGCTGCGCGACCCCTACTGGCCGCTGCACGCGGCCAAGGCGCTCGGCGTCGCGCCGACCCCGCCGCGCGAGTACGCGCGCGCGTTCTGACGCTCTGCGCGCCGGACTGGCCCCGGCACGCGGAGCCGCCGAGGCGACGCGGTCAGGGCTCCGGGGTCGGGACCGGAGCGGGCGGCTCGACGACCTTGGTGGTCGTGAGCGGGTGCGGCTTCGTCTTCGGGTCGCACGAGGTCACGACGTCGCCGACGATGATCGCCGCGGCGGTCAGGCCCAGCCGCGCGAACGACCAGACGAGCGCGGTGCCGGGCGCTGCGGTCGCCTCGAGCCGAAGCTCGAAGCTCGGCGGCGTGTAGCGCTCGCCGCTCGTGACCTTGCCAGGCAAGGTCACGGTCACGACGTTCGCGCGCGCCGCGACGCGCGCCCCCTCGCGCACGTTGGGCGTGCCCGTCCCGGCGACGATCTGGAGCGAGCCCGGCACGAGCTTCGCGCCCTGCGGAATGACGAAATCGTAGGTGATGTCGTGCAGGTAGCGCAGACCCGTCTGCGAGATCTCCCCCGAGTCGACGCCGTCGACGCGGATGGTGAACGCAGCACCCGCCACGACCGTCGCAGGCGCCTGCGGGATGGCCTGGTAGGTCTGGTCCGCCGGCCCATGGTTGCAGACGATGGGCACCGCCCGCGTCGCCGCCGCGCCTGCCGGCTCGACGAACCCGAATGCCGCGCACGTCGCCATGGCGAGTGCCGCCCCCCAGCGCCCCACAGTTCGCATCGATCGATCCATACCACGCTGTCTACGCGCGGGTCGGCTCGACTCTCCCCCGCCCAACGGACGTTTGACGGGGGGTGCCC
>CAITLX010000319.1 GCA_903893335.1 uncultured delta proteobacterium
CGACCAGATGGAGATGGCCACCCTCGGCGCGCTCGGCACGAGCGGCGCGGCGACCCAGGGCGTGCTGAAGAACGGCACCGACATCCCGACCGGCGCGCTCGACAACGCGGCGGCCTCGGCCGGCGGCGTCGGAGCGTCCAACGGCATGGGCCTCAACATGGGCGGCGGCGGCGGCGGGACGATCCGTCCGGGCGCCAGCGGCGGCCTCGGCGGGCTCGGGAGCACCGCGCAGGGCACGGCGTCCGGCGCGGGCACGGCGACCGTCGTGAAGGGCCCCACGGGCACCGCCGACACGGGCAAGGCGCAGACGTCGGGAGCGTCGCTGTCGAACGCCGACCGCGTCGTCGCGGGCATGCGCGCAGGCTTCCGCGCTTGCTACAACAAGGGCCTCGCGGGCAACCCCGACCTCCAGGGCTCGATGCGCATCGTCGCGAAGATCGGCCCCAACGGCGAGGTCATGTCGGCCAGCGCGTCGGGTGGCAGCGAGCTTGGCGGCGACGTCGTCAGCTGCTGCGTTCGCAGGGTGCAGGGCGCGCAGTTCTCGGCCCCCGAAGGTGGCGGCAGCGCCACGGTCGTCATCCCGATCAGCTTCCACCTGCAGAAGTGAGCCGAGCGCGCCCTCGCGGGCGGCTCGACGGTGCCACTGGGTGGCGGCCCTTTGGCCCGAGGGTGAGCGCGTACGGGCGCCTCTGAACGTCCGCGCCGCTCGCGCATCGAACAGGGAGTCGTGATCTCGATCCCGCTCCCCCGACGGCCGAACGACGCATCGCGTCGCGCGGCCGATTCGCGCGACCTTCCAGGGTGTTGCGGACCATCGGCTCACGTTGACGAAGGCGGCGAGAGCGCCTATGGTTCGACCACGTTCGGTGTGGGAGAGGAAGAACGCGATGCGTAACGGCACCAAGCTCGGTTGGGGGCTCACGGTAGCGGGGCTCGTCACTGGCCTGTACGGCGCAGCCGGCGCGGCCGGCGCGGCTCCGCCTGCAGCGGCGGCGGAGCAACTGCGACAGGCCGACCAGTTCCTCGTGCGCATCGAGGTCGCGGCCACCGGTGCCCGGCGTCAGCTCGAGACGGCTCGCGGCGCGCGCGACGTGGTCAAGACCCTCTGCCTCAACGACAAGCTCACGCAGATCGACGTCGCGCTGCGCTCGGCGCGCGATCGACGCACGTCGCTCGAGCAGGCGACGGCCCGCAAGGACACCGAGCTCGCCAACCACGAGTTCACCATCCTCACGGTGCTGCGTCAGCGCGCCGAGCAGCTCGACGCCGAGGCCGACCAGTGCATCGGCGCCGAGGGCACGTACCTCGGCGACTCCCGCGTCACGACGCAGATCGACCCGAACTTGCCGCAGACGGACCCGTCGTCGTACCCCGAGCTGCCGGTGGTCACGGCGGTGCCTCCCTGCGCGAGCTGCACCAAGTAGCGCACCACGGTTCGACGACGCACCTCTGACTCCACTCTCTCCCTGGGGGCGCTGCAGCATCGCGTCGCCACTCGCGTTGTGATACCTAGCCCCCCGTTGCCCCGACCTGCCCCCAGCGCAAGATGACCCTTCGATCCCTGAGTCGTGTGGCGTGTGCGGGCGTGCTCGTCGGCGCCGGCCTGATGTCGTCTGCCGCTTCCGCGCAGGAGCAACCCTGGCTGAAGGACCGCCGCTACACCGAGGGGCCGGGGTACCGCACCGGTGACCTCGAGATCCACCCGGGCCTCGCGGGTGAGGTCGGCTACGACTCCAACTACTTCCTCCGCGCCAGCAGCGAGAAGCCGATCGAGACGGCCCGCCTGCGGCTCACGCCGTCGCTCGCGCTCTCGACGCTCAGCGCGCAGCGGCGCGTCGGCGATACGGGGTTGGCCGAGCCCGCGAAGGTCGATTTCCGGTCGCAGGCGGCGCTCTCGTTCAGCGAGTTCATCCCGACCCAGTCGACCACCTCCGACCAGGTCAAGGAGCAGCGCAACGTCTCGGCCATCGCGAACGTGCAGCTGTCGATCCTCCCGCACCGTCCGTGGGGCGGGTCGCTCTTCGGCGATTTCGTCCGCAGCGTGCAGCCGTCGCAGAACCCCGACGCCAACTTCAACCGCATGGTCGGCCGCGTCGGTGGCGACATCGCGTGGCAGCCGGGCGGCGGCGTGTTCGACTGGCGGCTCGGCTACGAGTTCGCGGCCGTGGCGTTCCAGGACGACGCCTTCAAGAACCTCGGCACGACGCAGAGCACGGTCTCGACGCGCGGCCGCTGGCGCTTCCTCCCGCGCACGGCGTGGATGTACGACGCGTCCATCGGCTTCATCCGTTACACCGACTCGACGTCGCCGCAGCGCGACTCCGATCCGGTGCGCGCGCGCATCGGCATCAACGGCCTCGTGACGCCGTCGTTCGCGCTGCTCGCGATGGCCGGCTGGGGCTCGAGCTTCTACAACGAGAACCAGAAGTCGCGCGTCTCGGCCCAGCAGTTCGACGGCCCCATCGGTCAGGCCGAGCTTCGCTGGTTCATCACGCCCAACCCGTCGTCCGACCCGGCAGCGGCCACGCTGGCCCTCTCGTCGATCGCGGTCGGCTATCAGCGCGACTTCTTCAACAGCTACCTCGGTGAGTACTACACGCGCGACCGCGGGTACCTCAACCTGAGCCACTTCTTCAGCGGTCGCTTGCTCGTCGTCGTCGACGGCGGCGCGGCGCGCATCGGCTACCCGCAGTTCTACGTGCCGAGCTCCAACACGCAGGTCGGCAAATTCGCCGATCTCCGCGTCGACGCGTCGCTCTTCACCGAGTACCGCTTCGTCGACTCGTTCGGCGTCAACGTGACCGGCCGCTACACGGCGAACATCAGCGACAAGAAGGTGCCGATCGGCGCCGGCGTCGATGACCTCGCGTGGACGCGCCTCGAGGCCTACCTCGGCGTCCGCTGGCTGATGTGACGTTCGCCTGAGCGGCGTCCGCTGGCTGATGTGACGTTCGCCTGATCGGCGTCTGGTGGCTGGGGTGATGTTCGCGTGAGCGGCGTCTGCTCGCAGACGTGACGTTCACCTTGGTCGACGCGGACGCGCGCGACCGCGATCGAGGCCGCGAATGAACGCCTTCTTCGCCCGGGGCATCGGAGACGTTGCACGGCGAGGTCGCCGGAGGCAGAGTCGGGCGCCCGCCATGCATCGAACGACGAACAGCCACGAGGCACGACGCTTCGCCCGAGGGTGGGCGCTCCTGGCGCTCGCCGCGCTCGTCATCGCAGCGTGCGGTGGCCCGCGCCCGGCGCGTGTGCCGCTCCCGCCGCCGGTCGAGAGCACCACGGTGGGCGTGGGCGATCTCTTCGTCCTCACGATCGTCGGCGAAGACAGGCTGCCCAAGGAGTACCGCGTGGCACCCGACGGAAGCGTCGACCTGCCGTACATCCACCGGATGCAGGTCGCCGGGCTCGAGCCGCAGCAGATCGCCGAGCAGGTTCGCGCGAGGTTGCGCGACGGCGGCGTGCTGATGGACGCGAGCGTGTCGGTCGACGTCAAGGAGTACAACTCCAAGCGCGTGAGCGTGCTCGGGCAGGTGCAGAAGCCGGGCTCGTTCTCGCTGACGCCGGGCATCACGCTCGTGCAGGCGATCTCGCAGGCCGGCGGCTTCAACTCGATCGCCAACCGCGACCGCATCAACCTCACGCGCACGACGCAGGGGCGCGCGCGCACGATCGTGCTCTCGCTCGACAGCATCACCGACGGCTCGCAGCCCGACGTGCCGCTGCAAGCGGGCGACACGATCTTCGTGACCGAGCGCGTCTTCTGAGGCGTTCGGCCCGCGACCGAGCGCGTCTTCTGACGCGTTCGGACGAGAGCGGCCGCTAGCGAGGGGGCGCGGCGGCGTGCGCGACGGGTGCGTAGCGCACGCTGACGAGCGCGCGCCAGTGGGGCGTGCCGAGGCTCGCGGGGTCGGTGAGCGGCAGCCCCGTGCCGGCGCCGAGCGACACGAGCAGATCGCCGTCGAGCGCCGAGGCGTTCGACACCGAGCCCATCCACTCGGCGGCGACGAGGTTGCGCGACGACGGGCTCTCGACGAGCGCCAGCGTGGTCGGGGAGCGGTCGAGGCTCGCCTGGGCGACGAGCGTGGGGAGCGCGTAGGCCTCGAGCGCGACGCCGAGGTGGTCGCCCACGAGGTCGAGCGCGGCGCCGATGGCGACGTAGCCTTGCGAGCCGACGCGGCTGCCCGCGACGTCGGTGACCGCGCGCAGCCGAGCGCCGACCTCGGCGCCGAGGGTGACGAGATCGGCGACGCGCACGTCGGCGGCCACACTCGGCGCGACGACCCACCCGCGGTCGCCGGCGAACGCGTCGCGGTCGCCCACGGGCGCCGTCGCCTCGAGTCGCGACGCGAGGGCGAAGCCCTCCGCCGCGTGCGCGCGCGGGAGCCACGCGTAGGTCAGGCCGAAGCGTAGGTCGTGCGCCGCCGTGCGGCCGATGCTGGTGGCCTGCTGCGAGGTGAAGGCCGAGACGCCCGTGCCCGAGCGGTAGAGGCTCGTCGGCACCGCCGCGCTCACCTCGAGGCGGTCGGTGAGCCCGACGGCCCAGAGGAACGTCGCATCGACCTGGTGATCGACCGCGGGCACGTCGGTGCCCGAGGGGTCGGCGGTGGGGGCGCGCAGCGCGATGGGGCGGCGCAGGTAGGTCGTCGCGAGCCCGAAGCCGACCCTGCCCGCTGCGACCGTGTCGGGAGCGCCCACGAAGGCGAAGCGCCCGGCGCCGGCGTGCGGCCAGAAGCCGTCGGCCTCGACGCAGGTCGCGAGGTGCGTGACCGGCGCGCAGTCGGCGCGGGAGGGCGCGGCGGCGGCGAGCGCCGCGGCGAGGGCGCCGAGCGCGGTGACCGCGGCGAGAGCGCGCGGCCGGCGGGGGAGCGAGGGGCGCTGACGCATGACGCGCGGGAGGACGAGAGAGGTCGTAGCACGGGGTGCTGGCGTGCAGCGCGAGATTGGGGTAGCCCGCGGCGCGTGATCGACGCCTCTCGTCCGCTGCTGCTCGGGTCGGCCTCGCCGAGGCGACGCGAGATCGTCGCGACGCTCGGCATCCCGTGCGTCGTGGCTGCGGTCGACGTCGACGAGACGCCCGCCGCGGGCGAGGCGCCCGGCGCGTACCTCGCGCGCATCGTGCGCGCAAAGCTGACCGCTGCGCTCGGCCTCGAGCTCGCCGCCGCAGCGGGCGCGTGCCTCGTCGCCGACACCTCGGTCATCCTCGACGCGGAGATCCTCGGCAAGCCGACGACGCCGGCGGACGCCGCGCGGATGATCCGCGCGCTTTCGGGCAGGGCGCACGAGGTACACACGCGCTTCGCCATCGGGCAGGCGTCGAGCCCCGGCGCGCCGCTGCACGAGGAGACGGTGGTGTCGCGCGTCGTGTTTCGCGCGCTCACCGACGGCGAGATCGAGGGCTACGTCGCGACGGGCGAGGGGGCGGACAAGGCGGGCGCGTACGCGGTGCAGGGCATCGGGGCCTTCGCCGTGCAGCGCATCGAGGGCTCGTACGGCGCGGTCGTCGGGCTACCGGCCTGCGAGGTCGTGCTGGCGCTCCGAGACCTGGGCCTGCTCGGCGCGTTCCCGAGATGAGCGCGCGGCGCGGCGACGCGCTCGCGGTGTTCGCGCTCGCCCTCGGCGCGCGCCTCGGCGTCGTCGCGTGGGCCGGCGACAGGTTCCCGGCGAGCGCCGACGGCGCGTACTACCAGCGGCTCGCCGAGCGGATCGCCGCGGGGTTCGGGTCGACCTGGCTCTGGCCCGACGGCGCGGTCACCTACGCGGCGCACTACCCGGTCGGCTGGCCGGCGCTCCTCGCGCTCGCGTACCGCGTCGCGGGCAGCTCGGTCGTCGTCGCCGGCGTCGTGCACGCGCTGCTCGGCGCGCTCGCGGCGCCCGCGGCCCACCGCCTCGCGCTCCGGGCGGCGCCGAAC
>CAITLX010000320.1 GCA_903893335.1 uncultured delta proteobacterium
AGATGGGCGCCGTGTACGGCGGTCGCGGCACGCTGCGCTACCGCTTCTGAGCCTCGACCGCGCGGGCGCCGACGGTCAGCCGGCGAGCCCCGCGTACGCCGCCACGAGCGCGCGCGGCAGCGCCGCGACGTCGCGCAGGATGTGCCACCGGCCGGGACCGAGCATCGCCGGCAGGTAGTCGCTCGCGTGCCGGTCGATGGTGAGGCCGTGGACGCTGACGCCGAGGCGGTCGGCCTCGCGGACGGCCTGCCGCACGTCGGCGATGCCGTGGCGCCCCTCGTAGCGATCGTAGTCGGTCGGCTTGCCGTCGCTCAGCAGCAAGAGGAGCCGATGGCGCGCGGGGTGCTCCGCGAGCGAGCGCGTGGCGTGGCGCAGCGCCGGTCCGATGCGCGTGTAGCCCTGCGGCGTGAGGCCGCCGAGGCGCGCGCGCCCGACCGCCCAGGGGGTGTCCCAGCCGCGCACCTCCCACACCCGGCAGCGGTTGCGGGTGTGCGAGGCGAAGCTCAGGATCTGCAGCGAGTCGCCCAGCGCCTCGGCCACCTCGCCGAGCACGAGCGCCCCCTCGCGCGAGACGTCGAGCACGCGGCGGTCATCGACCCACGCGTCCGACGAGAGCGAGACGTCGAGCAGCACCGTGGTGGCCACGTCGCGCTTCTGGCGCGCGCGGCGCACGTACAGGCGCGGCGAGCCCGCCTCGAAGGCGCCGCGCGCGGCGAGGTGGCGCACCATCGCGTCGAGATCGATGCCCTCGCCGTCGGGGCACGCGCGCTGGGGCGCGAGGCGGCTGCGCCGCGCCTCGATCGCGCGCGTCAGATCGCGGATGAGCCTCCTGTGCTTCGCCGACGCCGCGCGCGCCCACGCGGCGTCCGAGCGCAGGCCGCTCGTCGGGTACACGGTGCACCACGCCGGTCGGTAGCCGCGCGCGCGCGCGTCCCACTCGTCGTACGAGACGCCTCGCTCGCCGGGCGCGATCGTCTCGACGTCGCCCACGACCGAGCCGAGCCCGACCTCCGCGCGCAGCACCGCGTGCACCGGGTCGGGAGACCGCACGACCTTGCCGAGCGCGACCTCGTCGAGCGCCTCGGCGTGGTCCGCGAGCTCGTCGCTGCCGTCGAGGTTGCGCCCGCCGCCGTGGTACTCGTCGGCCGTGTCGACCTTCTCGAACGAGTGAACGAGCACCGCGTCCTCGATCTCCTTCGCGTCGAGCTTCACGAGCGTCACGTGCTCGACCGGCGGCGCGTCGATCTGCGTCGCGCCGCGCGACGGCGGCACCGCGTCGGAGAACGACCCAGGCGTGTCGAGCGCGACGTCGGGGCACGCGAGCTCGCCCCACAGCAGCACCGGAGCAGAGTCGCGCCGCGCGCGCCGCTTGACCGCGGGGGGCTCGACGTCGGCGCCGGCTCCGCGCACCAGCGCCGCGCGGCGCAGCGCCTCGACCTCGGCTGCCTCGCCCGCGAGCGACGCTGGCGACGGGCGC
Organism: uncultured delta proteobacterium; assembly: GCA_903893335.1. Taxonomy (GTDB): domain Bacteria; phylum Myxococcota_A; class Polyangia; order Polyangiales; family Polyangiaceae; genus CAITLX01. The sequence goes on from CAITLX010000320.1 coordinate 1,478, forward strand.
GCTGCGAGCACGTGGCGAGCCGCCGCGGCGTACGCCTCGTCGAAGGCCGCGAAGTCCTGCCGCAGCCACGCGAGCGCGTCCTCGACGCGGGCAAGCTCGAGCGTCACGCGATCCAGCGCGCCGCTCGGCAGGCGCGCGGGGGGGCCGAGCCGGTGGAGCGCGGCGCCTATCGCGGTGCGCACGACGTAGATGCGCGCGTTGTCCTCCGGGGTCGGGCCGACACCGATCTCGGCCGGCAGGAAGAGCGTGTCGCCGACGACGCCCCCCGCCCCCGCCGACCTCTGGACGCGGACGGGGACGCCGCGCACCACCTGCGCGAGCAGCGCGAGCCTTCGCTCGCTGCCCGCGAGCCGGGCCGAGCGGCCGTCGTCCGGCGCCGGGCGCCGCCTCTTGCGCACGAGCGAGCGCAGCAGAGAGCGCAGCCCGCGGAAGACGGCTACCTCCCAATCGAGCTCGAGCGATGGCCCCTCAGAGCGCAAGGGCCACCACCTCGCCGAGCGCGGCGGTCACCTCCGCGTCGTCCGACAGGGGCGCCACCACCGCGACCTCGCACGCGCGACGCGGGGCCATGCCCGAGACGATGAGCTTGGCGGCGTCGACGAGCAGTCGCGTCGAGGGCACCTCGGCGAGCCCGAGGTGGTCGAGCTTGCGGAGCTTGCCGGCGAGGCCTGCGAGGCGGCGCGCCGTCTTCGGGTCGATGCCCGTCTCGCCGACGACGATCTCGGCCTCGAGGTCCGGCCCCGGGTGGTCGAACGACAGGGCGACGAAGCGCTGGCGCGTGGAGGGCTTGAGCTCCTTCAGCCCGCGCTGGTAGCCCGGGTTGAAGCTCACCACGAGCATGAAGGTGTCGGCGGCCGACAGGACCTCGTCGTGGTGATCGATGAGCAGCGTGCGGCGGTGATCGGTCAGCGGATGGATGACGACGACGACGTCGGGGCGCGCCTCGGCGATCTCGTCGAGGTAGAGGATGGCGCCCTGGCGCACCGCGCGCGTGACCGGTCCGTCCTGCCAGAACGTGTCGCCACCCCGCACCAGGTAGCGGCCCAGCAGGTCGACCGCGGAGGTCTCGTCGTGGCAGGCCACGGTGACGAGCGGCCTGCCGAGCCGGTGCGCCATCGCCTCGACGAAGCGGCTCTTGCCCGAGCCCGTGGGGCCCTTCAGCAGCAGCGGGAGCCGCTGCCGGTACGCGTGCTCGAACACGCTGCACTCGTCCGAGACGGCGCGGTAGAAGGGCGCGGCGCCGAGCGCGCCGTGCCCCTCTCGCGGCTCGATCGAGGCCTCGGCCATCAGTTCGACGCCTCGTCCGTCGCGTCGGCGCGAGCGTCGCCGGCGCCCACCGCGCTCAGCTGCGGTAGGCCGTGGCGAATGAAGATGATGATGTAGAGCGTGATGCCCACCGTGAAGAGCGTGGCGGCGAGCACGAGGCCGAGGAAGTGGACCTCGAGCTCCTTCTGCACGGCGAGGAAGTCGAGGCCGCTCTTGCGCTCGAGGTACACCTGCGCGACGCCCGCGACCGCGAACGCGCCGGTCATGGCGATCATGCCGATGTTGGACGTCCAGAACGCCCACTCCGGCATCCAGCCCTTGTAGAGCGTGCGCCCGGTGAGCTGGGGCATCGCATAGGCGATGACCGCCAGGACGATCATGGCGTAGGCGCCCCAGAAGGCCAGGTGGCCGTGCATCGCGGTGACGAGCGTGCCGTGCGTCCACTTGTTGACGCCCGGAATGGTGTGCGCGAACCCGAGGAAGCCGGCGCCCACGAAGCTCATGATGCCGCACCCGACCGTCCACGCGAGGGCGACCTTGTTGGGGTGGCGACGCCCCCCCTTGCGCATCATCGCCACCGAGTAGATGGCCATGCCGAGGAACGCGAGCGGCTCGAGCGCGGAGAAGACGCCGCCCACGGCGAGCCAGTACTTGGGGGTGCCGATCCAGTAGTAATGGTGGCCCGTTCCGAGGATGCCCGAGAGGAAGGTGAGCCCCACGATGATGTAGAGCCACTTCTCGATGACCTCGCGATCGACGCCGGTCAGCTTGATGAGCAGGTACGAGAGGATCGAGCCCATGATGAGCTCCCAGACGCCCTCGACCCAGAGGTGCACGACCCACCAGCGGAAGTACGAGTCACGCACCTGGTTGGCGAACGTGATCATGCCGGGGAGGTAGAGCAGCGCCGCCGACGTCAGGCCGCCGATGAGCACGATCGACGTGGTCGAGAGGCGCGGCGCCTTCCACGCGGTCATCACGATGTTGAGCAGGAACGCGAGGACGTCGACGACGACCAGGTAGTCGAGGGGGCGCGGAATCTCGAGGAATTTGCGCCCTTCCCACCAGTTGAAGTGAAAGCCGATGATGGCCGTCACGCCCACGACGACGAGCGCCGCCCACTGCACCACCGCGAGGCGCGGGCTCCACAGCTCGCGCTCCGACTCCTCGGGAATGATGTAGTACGCCGCGCCCATGAAGCCGCTGAGCAGCCAGACCACCAGCAGGTTGGTGTGCGTCGCGCGCGCCGTGTTGAAGGCGATGGCGGGGTGCAGCACGTCGTAGCCCATGTGGGCGAACGCCATGACGAAGCCGTAGATGATCTGCAACGAGAGCAGGAGCATCGACGTGGCGAAGAAGAGGTAAGCGATGCGTTGCGAGCTGTACTTCACGGCGACACCTTCGAGTGCAGGAGCCATTGGGTGAGCTCGCTCCGGACCGCCGGCGAGAGGCCGAGCTTCGGCATCGCCGTGCCCGGCTTCACCGAGGCCGGATCGGCGAGCCACGAGTCGAGCTTTTCGGGCGTGTAGCGCGAGGCCACGTCGTCGAGCGCGGGGCCGACGCGCCCACCCTGCCCGCCGACCGTGTGGCAGGCGATGCAGACCGTCTTGAACGTGGCCGGCGCCGCGGCGAGCATCGCGCTCGGGGGGGCGGCGCCCGGGCCGGCGGCGGCTGCGGTGATGTCGGGCCGCGGCGGGAAGCCGTTGGTGTCGATCTTGCCGATCCAGTCGAAGAACGCGATGACGTCGTCGATCTGCGCGTCGGTGAAGTGGTAATTGATCATCCTGCGCTGGCCGGGGAACATCGCCTCGGGGTCGTGCAGGAACAGGCGCATCCACTCCTTGCCGCGTCGCTCGACGACGCGCGTGAGCTCGGGGGCGTAGTAGGCGCCCTCGCCGAGCAGGGTGTGGCAACCCATGCAGTTGTTGTGGTCCCAGATCATCTTGCCGCGGATGGCCGACTCCGAGAGCTCGGCCTCGTGCGAGCGCCCCGCCACCTGGCCGAGGCTGTCGACGGTGAGCGCGAGGAAGGCGGCGGAGAACAGCGTCGTTCCGCCGAGGAAGAACCACTTGGCCTGTGACTTTGCGAGCATCGAGCCTGCCTCTTCGGGAGGTTTCGGTCGCACGACGGCGCGACCGGGAGGGGCGCACAGTCGGTGATGGGCTCGGCCCGCACCATGACGGATGTCATGAGCGGCTCGCGCGCCGGGCTCACACGGTCGTCGCGTGATCGTGTCGTGCGCCGCGGAGATCGCGCGCGAGCTCGCGCCCGAGGAACGCGAGGATGACGCCGCGAGCGAGCTGAGTACCCACGCCGCCGGGGCGGACGTCGAAGCCATGCTCGGCGAAGGGGATCATCACGAGGTTCGAGCGCTTGCCCTTCGCGACGAGCGCGTCGTGCAGGCGGCGCGCGTTGACCGGGCGCACGCAGCGCTCGGCCTCGCCGTGCAGGATCAGCGTGGCGACGTCGGCGCTCGGGGCGAGCGTCATCGGCGTCGCCAGGCGGTACGCCTCGGGCCGCGCGCCGGGCGCGCCCCCCAGGTAGCCCTCGAGCGCGCTCGTGCCCTCCACGACGTCGGGGACGAACGGGTGCGCGTGGCACCACGCCAGATCGGTCGGGCCATAGAGCGACACGACGGCCGACGGCGGAGCGCCTCGCTCGTCGGGCGAGCCGCCCCCGTACGCCGCCACGAGCGCGATCTGCGCACCCGCCGAGCGCCCGAGCAGCGCCGCGCGCGAGGGGTCGAGGCCGAGCGCGCCGGCCTGCGCGCGCACGAGGCGGAGCACCGCGCGCACGTCGTCCACGGCCGCGGGAAAGGGGTGCTCGGGCGCGAGGCGGTAGCGCGCATCGACGACCGAGTACCCCGCCGCCGCCAGCGCGCGCGACTCGCGCGCCACCTCCCCCTTGTCGCCCGAGCGCCAGCTTCCGCCGTGCACGACGACCACGAACGGCTGCGGCCCCGCGCCGGGCGCGCGGTAGAGGTCGGCGCGCAGCCCCTCGCCGAGGTCCACGTCGCGCTCGATCGCCACCTGGTCCACCGCGCCGCCGGTGAGCCACGCGCGCAGCGAGAACGACAGCCCCTCGCGCGCGTACGCCGGGAGCGCCGCGACCAGCGGCGCGAGGCCCGAGGCCAGCGCCACCAGCCCGATCGCCTGCACGAGGGGCTGCCCGCTGCCGAGCCCGAGCGCGCTCGCGCCGAGCGCCGCGCCGAGCAGGCTCGTCTCGAGCGCGACGAAGCGCGCGATCCAGAGCGCCCAGACGACCGGAGGCACCCACATGGCCGCGACGTGAAGCAGCGCGAGCGCGGCGAGGGCCTGGGCGAGGGTGTGCACGAGGGCTCGATCGTCCTGGGTCGAGCCTTCAACGCGGCCTTCGCCGAGCGGTCAATCGGACGGCCTGCCGGGCTACCGGCCGCAGCCGCTCGGGCTCGTGGGTGCCCCGCTCGCCCCCTTTGCCCCTTACGCTCCGCGACGCGATGCAGAAGATCTCGATCCACGCCCCCGGCGGCTACGACAAGCTCTCGCTCGAGACGTGCCCCGACCTCTCGCTGGCCGGCGAGCCCGACGACGCGGTCGTCGTGGACGTCGAGGCCAGCGGCGTGAACTACGCCGACTGCTGCGTGCGCTGGGGCGTCTACGAGTCGGCCAAGCAGTACGTCGGCTGGCCGATCACGCCCGGCTTCGAGTTCGCCGGCAGGGTGCGCGAGCGCGGGCCAGCCGCGACGCGCTTCGCGCTCGGCGATCGCGTGATGGGCGTCACGCGCTTCGGCGCCTACGCCACGCAGGTGCGCGTGCCGGCCAAGCACCTCTACGCGCTCCCGCAGGGCTTCGACGCGCAGCAGGCCGCGGGCTTTCCCGCCGTGTTCATGACCGCGTACCACGCGCTCTTCCAGCTCGTGCGCCTGCCGGAAGACGCGACGATCCTCGTGCACTCCGCAGGCGGCGGCGTGGGCTCGGCGCTCGTGCAGCTCGCGCGCGCGGCTGGGTTTCGTGCGGTCGGCGTGGTCGGCGCGGCGCACAAGGTCGCGTACGTCGAGGCGCTCGGCGCGCACGCGGTCGTGGACAAGTCGGCGTTCGCCTCGAAGCGGTCGCTCTGGGAGGCGATCGGCGCGCTCTGCCCGCGCGGCTACGACGCGGTGCTCGACGCCAACGGCCCCGCCACGCTGCGCGAGAGCTACGCCGCGCTGCGCCCCACCGGCAAGCTCGTCGCCTACGGCGCGCACGGCATGCTCCCGAGGGGCGGCGCGTCGGGCAGGCTCGACTACCTCAAGGCGGCGTGGGGCCTCGTGACGATGCCGCGCTTCGATCCGATGCGGCTCGTCGG
>CAITLX010000321.1 GCA_903893335.1 uncultured delta proteobacterium
GATGATGATGCGCGGCTTCACGAGGGTGCGCCGGTTGTGGGCGCGCTCGATGAAGTGCCGGAGCATCGCCTCGGTGATCTCGAAGTCGGCGATGACGCCGTCGCGCAGCGGCCGGACGGCGTGGATGTTGCCGGGGGTGCGCCCGAGCATCTCCTTGGCGTCGCGGCCGACGGCCAGCACGCGCTTGCCGCCCCGAGCGTCGCGCTGCACGGCCACGACCGAGGGCTCGCACGAGACGATGCCCTTGCCCTTCACGTAGATGAGGGTGTTGGCGGTCCCGAGATCGATCGCGAGATCGTTCGAGAAAAGGCCGTAGAGCCAGTCGAAGATCATCGGGCGTGACGCTCGTACGAAACCGGCCTCGGTGCCGAGCGATCGACCCGCCCCCAGGGCGGGCCAGCAAAGCCGCCCGGCTCGACCGCAAGCCTCAGCCTGCTCCGATTACCATGCCCCCAGGACGGGCGCAATTGACGGGCCCGGTGCCCGGCCACGGCGGTCGCCCGCCGGCACGGCGCGTCTGCCAACCCGCGCCGCGTGGTTGTGCCGATCGACTCCGCAGGACGCGGGGCGAGGCTCAACCGTCCGAGCGCGGCTCGCAGATCAACCCTTGGAGATCTTTCCCTCTTTGTGAGGGATGTGCTGCCGGCAAGCCGGGCAGTACTTCTTGATCTCGAACTTCTCGGGCATCGTGCGCTTGTTCTTGGTCGTGTGGTAGTTGGACCGGCCGCACGTGCCGCAGGTCATTTTGATGATGTCGCGCATGACGCTCTCCGTGGAACTAGGCGGCGCAAACTAGAGGAATGCCTGGGGAAGTCAAGCGGGGCGACGCCGCGTCGCTCCCCCGCCTGCCCTCGCCCGGGGGCGACGAACCGTCGTCGTCGCCCATCAGAGACCGACGTTCAGTCGTCGTCGCCGACCGGATGCTGATGTTCAGTCGTCGTCGCCGACCAGAGGCCGACCTTCAGTCGTCGTCGCCGACCGGAGGCCGACAGTCAGTCGTCATCGCCGCCCCAGCCGTTACGGCCGCCACGACCACCGTCGCGGTCGCGCTCGACCTTCTTCTTGGCGCGGCCTTCGCCGCCGCCGCCCTCGCCGGCCCCGCGCTTGCGCTGGTCGAACGTGCGACGCTCGGGAGGAGGACCGCCCGCAGCCGGCGGGAAGCCGCCGCCGGGGGGAGCACCCACGCCGGAGCCGCCGTAGCCGCCGCCGGTCGCGTAGCCACCTCCGCCGCCGCCGCCACCGAACGAGCCCGGCTCGCGAGCCGGACGATCGCCCTTGGGGTGGGCGAGGTTGACCACCAGGCGACGGCCGCGCATCTCCGCGCCACGCAGCGCCTCGATGGCAGCGAGGGCGCCCTCGGCCGTGCCCATGGTGACGAAGCCGAAGCCGCGCTTGCGCCCCTCGGGGTCGATGGGGAGATGCACGCGCGCCACCGGCCCGGCGTTGGTCGCGGTGATGAGCTCCTCGACCTCGGGCTGCGAGATGTCGTAGGGCAGGTTGCCGACGTACAGGGTGCGGTCGGGCGAGCCTGCGGGGCCACCCATTCCGCCGCCAGCCCCGGGGCCGCCGGGGCCGCTGCGGTAGCCGCCACCCATGCTGCCCATGCCGCCCATCCCCATGCCCACGCCGCCGACGGCGTCACGCTTGGGGGGCTCGGCCGAGAACGGCCGCACGGAGATCGATTTTCCCGCCTGGAAGGAACCGTCGAGCGACTGCCTCGCGGCGGCCGCCTCTTCGGCGGTCGCGAGCGTCACGAACCCGAAGCCGCGGGGGCGACCCGTGGCGCGATCCTTCGGGAGGCTGATCTCGGAGACGGTGCCACCCGTTGCTTCGAAGAGCTGTCGCAGTACGTCCTCGGTCACGCTGTCGGGCAGGCCCGCCACGAACAGCTTGCGCGCATCCTCATTCGCCATGAAAAGTTACTCCGTCTCCTCGCGTGCTCTCGATGTGTTGATGTGGCGCGAGCGGCGAAACCGCGCGCGCCGGAACGAGCAAGATTCACGATATCCCGGCCTCCGCAGCCGTCAAGCGTCGGCAGCCGGACGCGAGCGCTGGTAGGCTCCCCCCGCCATGAGCGACCACGTGCGCGTCATCGTCAACCCGCGGGCCGGCGGAGGCCGCGCCGGGCGCCTCGTGCCCGCGATCGAGCGCGCCTTCGCGGCGCGCGGCCTCGAGCACCGCGTCGTCTTGACCGACGCCGCGGGGGCCGCCACGCGCCTCGCGCGCGAGGCGATCGCCGACGGCGTCGGCGCGATCGCCGTCGCAGGCGGAGACGGCACGCTCAACGAGGTCGCGCAGGCGTTCCTCGACGAGCGCGGCGAGCGCGTCGCGCACGCGCCCGATCTCGCGCTCGTCCCGGCGGGCACCGGGGGCGACTTTCGGCGCTGCTTCGCGCTCGACAACGACGTCGACGAGGCCGTGCGGCGCCTCGCATCCGGCAAGCGGCGCCCGCTCGACCTCGGCGTGCTCTCGCTCACGCGGCGCGACGGATCGCGCGCGACGAGCGCGTTCTTCAACATCGCGAGCTTCGGCATCAGCGGCGTCACCGACGAGCTGGTGAACGCGGCGCCCAAGTGGATGGGGGGGCGCGTCGCCTTCCTCGTCGGCACGCTGCGCGCGACCTTCGCGTGGAAGAACCAGCGCGTGCGCGTGCGCGCCGATGGCGAGGTCGTGCACGAGGGGCCGATGTTCTGCGTCGCGCTCGCCAACGGGCGCTGGTTCGGCGGCGGCATGCAGGTGGCCCCCGACGCCGACACGGGCGACGGGTGGCTCGACGTCGTCGTGCTCGGCGATCTCACGCGCGCCGAGGCCGTCGGCCTGACCCGCACGATCTACACGGGCAAGCACCTCGGGCACCCGAAGGTGAAGGTGCGGCGCGCGCGCGTCGTCGAGGCCGAGCCGCTCGACGCCGAGGGGCCGGTGCTGCTCGACGTCGACGGCGAGACGCCGGGCAAGCTCCCGATCCGCGCGACGATCTTGCCGGGCGCGCTCTCGCTGCGCGCCTGAGCCGACGCTCAGCGCGACGCGGTCGCGGCGCTCGCGTCGAACAGCCAGACGCGCCCGCGGTGCGAGAGCAGGCGCGCGTCGCCGGCGCGCACGCCGAACGTGACGAGGCGCGGATCGTCGGCCGGGTGGTCGTCGGGCGTGCGCACGAGCAC